>JAYRRZ010000080.1:0-1015 GCA_041909865.1 Candidatus Altimarinota bacterium
CTTCTTTGATGTAGAAAAAGTTGTTATATCCAAAAGGCAGATTATAGAAAGTGAGCCGAGATGGGTATCTCTGGATATTAATATCATTGGTAATGATGGTCATGTGGATACGGTGTCAATTCATGGTCCTGGGTATCACTTGATAAAAGTGAATATCTCTGACGATCTCATCAAAAAGGAGATCTCCGATGATCCAGAATAAGATAAATCTCGTTGACGTTAATTCAATCCAGATCAAGGATCGTCAGCGAAAAGAGATTGATCCGCTTTCTTTGGAAGAATTAGCCTTGGCTATCTCTTCCCATTCTCTAATCCACCCGATCCTAATAGAGCCAGAAACCAATAACCTTATAGCCGGGGAGCGACGCCTTCGAGCTTTCCAACTAGCTGAATCCTCAAACCTCCCTTGCCCGGACAAAGGTTACGACAACTGGAAAAAGATTCCAGCCCGCTATGCCAAAGACGTCTCCCCTGATGAAGTCTTTGAGATAGAACTCATCGAGAACCTTTCCCGAAGAGATCTTGCTTGGACGGATGAAGCTATTGCGATAGCTCAACTTCATAAGAGAAAAGCAGAGACTAACCTTTCTTGGAGTCAGAAAGATACTGGTCGAGTTATCGGGAGGAGTCAAAGCTCGGTGTCTAATGCAATCACCGCGGCAAACGCCCTTCTTTCCGGAAACCAGAAACTAATCGACATGGTTAAAGAAACTTCTGGGATCAAAAGCGCGGCTCTCTTAATCGAGAGGGTTAAGTCAAGGTCCGGAAAGTCTATATTGGATTCGGCTTTCAAAAGGAATACCTCAGACAAGGCCCAATCCCCGGACTCGGATAAGGCCCAACTCCTGGACCCAGCAATCCAAAACAAACCCACCACTCCGGCTCCAAAATCCGACATAATCCTGTTGAACGAGGACTTCAATTCTTGGGCTGCTACCTATTCCGGCCCTCCGTTCAACTTCCTCCACCTAGATTTCCCCTATGGGATTAACCTAACCGACAGCTTAGGAATGAA
>JAYRRZ010000081.1:0-1575 GCA_041909865.1 Candidatus Altimarinota bacterium
GAAGCCCTCCATCGGCTGGCTGATGCGTTGCCCGCAACCAATATCCCTAGCGACCATTATACAATTGATTATGATATGGATAAAACGACGATTATCGAAGTTCTTTACTCCGACGATCCTGATGACGATGACAGTTTTTATAGGGCCGGTATCTGTGTGAGTTGGAAACCAGAATGACTCTCGATACTGTGCATCTAAGTATTTTTCCATCAGAGTTATTAGAGACATCCTTATCTGAAATAAGTGTGTTACGAACGGTAGATTCCATTCAACTAGCGGAAGTGGTATTGCAACTCGACCGAGTTCAAGAGTCGTTAGTTGCCGTGTTAGATCACTACCAGCCGCCGCCAACGACATTTGAGTTTATTGCTGGATCGCTAACGGAGGATTGAAAATGACTCTCGATGATTTCCATGAATATGTGAGCGTAATCAATGATCGGTTTTGTACGCATTGGAAATTCATGAATGAAAATCATCCGAAGCAGTGGCCGTTAGCGATGGAGCGAGACGAGTGGATCGAATGGCTGATTCAGTTTATTGAGAATGATCGTCAATAATAGAAACTACTCAACGAACAGATGAGATTGAATAATGAATGATTTAGAAGAAGACTTGTTAATAGATTTTGAAAAATGGTTTTATAGTATACCAGACCATGCTTATTTTCATTGTTTCACGAAAGAATATCGAGCAGAATGGAAAAAATGGAAGTACGAGCATAAAAATTCAGATTCTTTAAATACCGAGAAACTTCATGGCTAAACGTAATCTATTAACTTTTGACGATCTTTCTGATAATATGAAAAAAGCGTTGCACATCTTGCGTGATGGTAAGACACGTTCGACGATGGCGATTCAGAAGGAAATGTTGATTCCTGTCACAACACTACGGAAAGCATTGAATCGCCTGCATCTGTTCGAATTGGTTGATGAGATTCAGCACCATCATGGCAATCAGTGGATCATTGCGCACAAAGGAACTGAATTACTATCACAGAACGAACAGTTTTTTGATAAATCAGAACCGATCGATGTCTCTCAAGAAACGAAAGAGTTATTAACGGAAGCTTTAAATGAAGTGCTCGTCGTTGCAAAGCAGAAGAAACGATCTCATCTATCTCGTCAAGAAGCAGAAGTTCGACTACCTGACCAAGAAACAGTCGTTTGCGTACCTTGCGAAAAAGCACTCAAGCCACAAGAGAAGCTGACGTTGGGATTTGTGGCGTTCTGGTTGGAGGGGAAGGCACAAGAGTTTCAGGAGATGGCAAGAATGATGAGGACTCAGATAGAAACGAATGAACACAGGGGCACCGTCAAGCAGTGAGTGATGGGAATAAAGAGAGCGTCATCAACTTTTTATTGAAACAACCACTGCCATTCGTGATATTTGCTCCTTAATAGGCACGAATCGTTATTGCACGAGACGCAAACAGAAACCGCCGCTGGCGGTTTTTTGTTGTCCAGCAAATACCGCGAATATTTTGTTGAAGTTCGCACCACTCTTTCTTTTTAATAGCGAGCATGACTACTTTCGCTCGCTATCCGCATCTTGCAGCACGCATCTTCAATACGC
>JAYRRZ010000082.1:0-1143 GCA_041909865.1 Candidatus Altimarinota bacterium
TGGGGATACCTATGAATCATTTTCTCAATCTATCGAGAAAGTGAATTCGGAACGATATCTTGGACATATTCCATCGATTCAATTGGTGAAGGGTGATTTTATCCAAACAAGCGAACAATATGTACAGGAAAATCCACACCTCCTTGTTGCTCTCATATACCTTGATTTTGACTTGTATGAACCGACGAAAAAGGCTCTTGAAATGTTCCTTCCACGTATGAGCAAGGGATCTATTCTTTGTTTTGATGAACTCAATTGTTCCAATTTCCCAGGAGAAACATCCGCACTTCTTGAATCACTCAATTTGCGAGATTATAGTATCAAGAGATTTCCCACGGATCCATGGATCTCATATATTGTTCTTTAGTTTTTTATGTCTACAAAAATCTCAAATTCTATTCGTCATACGGTTGTCAAGATGATATACCGATCCAAGAGCTCTCATATTGGATCAGCTCTTTCGATCGTGGATATTTTGGCATATTTGTATTCCACAGTTCTCAAAAAAGAAGACAAACTTATCGTTAGTAAGTGACATGCAGGAGGGGCTCTTTATGCGACTCTTGCCGAGTTTGGTTTTATTGATAGAAATTGGCTTATAGAAAATTATTGTCAG
The DNA here is from genome assembly GCA_041909865.1 of Candidatus Altimarinota bacterium. Classification (GTDB taxonomy): domain Bacteria; phylum Patescibacteriota; class Gracilibacteria; order BD1-5; family UBA2023; genus JABFSX01. The sequence continues at coordinate 617 of JAYRRZ010000082.1, forward strand.
AATGGAAGCAAATTTGGTTGACATGTAACATATGGAAGTATTCCAGAAGTTCATGCTACTGCAGGATCTCTTGGTCATGGTCTTCCTATTGGATGTGGTTTTGCACTTGCGAATCAACATCGAAAAGTGGTGGTTATTACTGGGGATTGAGAACTCAATGAATGATCAAACTGGGAATCAGCCATGTTTGCGTACCATCATCATCTCGCCAATCTTGTGTGGATAATAGATAAAAATGGCCAACAATCATTCGGAGCAACAGAAGACACTCTAAAGATTCATAATCTTACTTGAGTACTTGAATCCTTTGGTTGGCATGTTCAAGAAATCGAAGGAAATGACCCCTCTGATATAGAAAAGGCTTTTGCTTCCTTGAGTACTACCGTTCCAAATGTTATTATTGCCAATACTACAAAATGAAAGGGAATTTCATTTATGGAGGGAAAGGTGGAGTTCCACTATAGACCTCCAACTGACCAGGAATTTGAACAGGCAATTCAAGAATTATCTTCTTAATCCGTTTATAA
>JAYRRZ010000083.1:0-1416 GCA_041909865.1 Candidatus Altimarinota bacterium
ACCAATAGAATTCATATAGCCGATTGTATTGCTCTTGATGGAGAGGATTTCTCGATACGATCCATAGGTCGAGCAATGGATCACTTGAACTTTTTATTGGGATTAGATACAACATTTTTTCTCCTATACTTTGATTTTCAGGATCAATGCTACGAGTACTAGATAAACTAGCGCCATTCGACCGAATATAATCAATAAAAGCACGATCAATCCGGTTACGGTAATTGATTTTACGCCATTAGACTCATTTACTTTATTCATTGGTCGTTTAACCATTGGCTCGCGATGGTTGCCATTTTTGAATGGTTATGCCGGTCTGGATGACAGAGTATTCGCAGACGTTTCAGCATATTGTCTGGAATGTAGTGAGAATAAACAATCTCGCGATTGTTCTTCAGTTTTGACAGTTCGAGACGTTGTGCCTCGACGATTCCTGATAGGAATAGGACACGAACTTGAAGCTCGTTTATTTTTTCATTATCTCGCTTAACCATGATCTTTACTCGTTTACTATTGATGTGTCTCGTCAATCATTGCCTTTAAGATTGACACTCTTTTCTCATCTAATCTGATGATCTCTTCGAATGCCTTCATGACTGTTTCGCTGTCCAAGCATAAAATTCCTCTCCTAAATTCATTCGCTAGAAATCTGGCGTTGCCGATGATCTTGGCTCCAGCTATATCGAACTCACATTGTCTGTCCATTTTTATCCTTAAATTAATGTTTCATCATCAGTAACAGAAATTCCGGGCCACTCATTGGTTTCATAGCAATGAGCGAGTTGATTTATCAGTTCGTATCGGCGTGCTGCTGCCTCAAACCGATGTTCTTGTGAAAGAAAATAGCGTGCGATTCCGTATGGCGGAACCGTCTCGAAGACTACCCATATAAACGCATCGGCATTCGTGGCTTCGAGATAATGTACAGCAGCCAAATCGTAACCGCTATATTTGATCGTATTTGCAAACGAACTCGGACTGATACTCTTCGATGTCGTCTTATAATCGACGACGATCTCGAATCCCATGTTTGAGAAATAGGGATTGAATAGACTCGGAAAGCGTTCGGCCAACATCGTACAGACGGTTTGATTCGGCGCGATAATACGGTCGATCCGTCCCTTCATCTGCAATCCATGATCAGCATTCGTCCAGAACCACGATGTTTCGTTTGATCCAGGAGATTCGTGAACCATCCGAAGCAACGGATCGGTGGAGTTGTAGTAGGATTTGACGATCCTACGAACCTTAACATCGTCCTCTCGACTAATGATGGTTTTACCGGATTCGATCAGTTCGGCATACGCCTCCTTTCCTGCCTTCGTGCGACGGTCTAAATCGCCATTCTTGACGATGAAAGTTTCATCGTACAAGGACTCGGATTCGAGGAAGCAATGAATCGCCGTTCCCAGCGAG
>JAYRRZ010000084.1:0-2156 GCA_041909865.1 Candidatus Altimarinota bacterium
AACCAATTATTATATTTTTTACTATAACTTTTTATGCGACATCCAAATCTGGAAACCGAAGAAGCAACTTCTCAATATCCAAAATCGAACCATCCAAAAACACTGATTATATCACTTCTTATTGTCTCAATACTCGCAAGTGTTGGGTCATCATATTTCTTTTCAAAACAAGTTTCAAAAGAAGTAATAGAAAGCTATCTTGCTCTTGAATACAAAAAATCAGGTGGAAAAGAAAATTATGAACTTATTTCTGAAGCACAACGCCTTCAGCTTGAACAACAGATACCACAGATCCGTGAGTTTTTGAAAAATGGTGCATCTGCTAATCAGCAGGCTGGAGGACAAGAAGCTCCACCAAAAAAACTCTCCAAAGAAGAGCTTGCTTCTATTAAGAAAGATGCGTACATCGAAGGAAATAAAGAAGCAAAAATCACTCTCATCGAATATAGTGACCTTGAGTGTCCATTCTGTATCCGTCAATTCAAAGAAGGAACTATAAAAAAAATTCATGAAAAATATGGAGATACTGTAAATTCTATCTTTAAGAATTTCCGTGGAGTACCACATGAAAATGCTGAGATCGAAGCAGTGGCTACACTCTGTGCTGGACAGGTTGGAGGAACTGAAAAATATGCAAGCTATTACCAAGCCATTCTTGGGCGATCGAATGGTGGAAATGGAACTGGATTTAGTAAAGATGCCCTTGTGCCACTTGCCAAGGAATTTGGACTTGATATGAAAAAATTTCAATCATGTTTCGATGCGAAATCTACCCTTGCTCGATTTGATGCGGAAACAACGGAAGGAAAGAAACTCGGCGTATCTGGTACTCCTGGAACAGTGATTATTAATAATGAAACTGGAGAATATGAACTTGTAGCTGGAGCATATCCAGTATCTGAATTTGAACGAGTTATTACTAAACTCCTGAAATAACAGATACAAAACCCAATTGATGTATACCTCATAATTCTATGATAGATAGAATTATGAGGATCATCTTTTAATATTTTAATCACCCACTTTTTTATGAAAAAACTTCTTTTTATTATACCCGTACTTTTGCTTTTAGCATCTTGTACCAATAGTACTCCATCAAAATCGTCTTCTTCTACAGATAATACACAAGTATCGTCTGTGGGTAATAGTTCTACATCTTCTGTTCCAAAAGAAAATAGAACTGTTCCAACGCCATCATATGGCTCAGGAAATCATACTCTTGAGATATTTGCTGATTTTCAATGTCCTGCATGTCAGAATTTCTCCAAAACACTTGAGCCAATCTTCAAGAATTATGCCGATAAGTGACAACTTATTATAAAATACCGCCAATTCCCACTCGATATGCACAAGAACGCCTTTCGTGATGCTATGATAGCACTGTGTGGAGCAGAACAAGGAAAGTATATGCAAGCCAAAACCGCTCTCTATGCTTTAGAAACAATGAAATCATGAGGAAAAGTGTCAGATACTGAGCGTATCGATACTCTCACAAAAGCGTGACTCGATAAAGAGAAAATAAGTAGTTGTCTCACCTCAGAAGCATTTAAGGGGCAAGTAGAATCCGATCTCGCATATGGTGAATGACTTCGTGTAGATGGTACTCCATCGCTATTTCTTGATGGAAAAAAGATAGATATGTCAGTATTTAAAGATAAAGATTGATTTACATCATTTTTAGATACACTTCTGACAAAATAATCATAACTTTCTAAAAGTATGTTGTACCTCATCTTCAAATACTGTATTACTGCGTGAGTGATTGTAGCTGTATCTGAACTGGCAAAAGCATCAGATAAAGTCGGAGCACTTATTGTATCACTTCCTCTTATTACCATACTTACCCTTATCTGGATACATATAGATGGATGAGGTGTAGCAAAAGAGGCAAATCATGCATACTATACCTTTTGGTATGTGCTTCCGACACTTCCTATGTTTCTTGTTTTTCCGACACTATTAGAGCGATTTGGTTTCTGGATAGCACTCCTTCTTGCTTGTTTGATGACTATTGCTATTTTCTTTCCTTATACCTTCTTCTTGAAGCACTTCTGAATAAATCTTCTTCCATAACCTTGTATATACTCATGTCTCATTCCCACAAACATCACGACCACAGCAGTCATAGTAACCATAGTCATTCTCACGGAGTATCA
>JAYRRZ010000085.1:0-2050 GCA_041909865.1 Candidatus Altimarinota bacterium
TAATAATTGCTTTGCAAATTGCGATCCTTGAGCACTTTGCAATTGTTCGACCTTTATTGGCTCACCAGTTCCAATTAAGTGTGTCTTGCGCTCTTGTACTAGTTGCATGACTCTTTGGCGATATGCGTCTATGTAACCATCGACATTTGGGCAATCTCGCGCAATCTGTGCCCAATCATCGCCTGTGGTTGGTGTATAGCTCTCGTACCACCCAGTGTAGTAGTGATAATCCTGTTCAATTGAGATAATGTGCTTTCCTTGAATCATGCGCCCACCGATTGAGACGGGGATCTGCTGAATCCACGCATAGATTGCTTTCTCTAGTTCTGCACCAGCCTCAATTGAAAGTGACGACATTTTATCAAATCCATATCTCACCTTAAAGCGTAATGGTTTCATATTGAAAGTGGTTTAGTATTCATAATCTTTTGTGCGTGTTCGTTCATTCTCCTTCTTGCCCACGTTTGTATCGTTGCTCTGTGTGATTGATATTTCTTTCCAGTTGATTCAATATACTCATCGAGTTGTGATATAAGGTTTTGCAGTATTGGTTCAGTTAAGGCTTCTGAAAGTGAGTTGTATTCGTCATCTGTTAAGAGTACGTTCTCAAACTGACCATAGTTATTCTTTATTTCTTTACTTCTTATATTCTTTACTTCTTGTTTGTGGTTAGTTGTTGGTTGATTGTTGGTTAGTTGTTGGTTGGGTTGCTGGTTAATCTGCTGGTACTTATCCCAATTCTGTATTGTAACTAAGCTATATTTTGAGGTTGTTTTGATGGTTATTTCATTGGTTGATTTTAAGTGATTTAGCGCAGTGCGCACAGATTGTTCTGAAATATGTAGTGTTTGAGCCAAAGATTTCCTACCAACAATTTTCTGTCCACGCTTTACCGTTACACCCTTCCACTGCTTTTCTTCATGGTTTGCTGTAAGAAGCAGATACATAAAGACTTGAAATGTGTGTGGTTCAGTAAACCACTCCCAATCAACTATTTTTCTATGTATTTTTATCCAGCCATTATTCATAACAAAACCCACATTCTGACCGGACGTCCAAGTTGCCTTGGGCGTCTCGTCATAACGTGGGTTATTATTCTTTTGAGACGCCTGTCCGGTCACGCTTTCGCGTATAACTATATTACCACCATTATTATTTTCTTGCATGTCCATACCTGTGGAAAACTCAAACATTATTAACATCAAAACTCTCGGTAACTGTTCGTAACTTCCGATTCTCCTCAAGTAACAGTTCTATGGTGTCCTGTCGTTCGGCATATTGAGCTTCCAAACGCATGAGTTCTACTTGGAGGTAGGCGATGTACCAACGGTCACGAGAGTAGCCGTTGAATGACTTAATCATCTGCTCTTTGTCTTTCTTGAGGTGACGTAGTTGCTGTTCGAGGCGGGTGTTGACTGATTCGAGGCGTTTGACTTGTTCTTCGGGGGTAATCATATTAATTTTGATAGTCGCTCATAATGTTCAATGTACCAATGCACATCAACCTTCACAGTCTCACGACCAAGTCTGTCGATGCGCTTAAACCAGTCAATGCCCTTTCTCTCAACAACCTTAGATGCCCAGTAGCTTTCACTGGCGTGGAGTCGTACATGGCATCTACCGCAAAGGTTAATAAGGTTGTCGAGTTCGTATCGGAGCCGATTTGATTTGCTCTTATGAACGTGGTGGTGTGCTACCTCAGTCGGTGCGCCACAAAGTAAACATGTGGGCTTGAGCTTTTTTACAATGGGCGTAAGAAGGTTGTCGCACTTATTCCGCATCGTGGATAGCTTTGGTAATTTAGATCGTTGGCGCACCTTCATACTCTGGGTAGTTCTTATTTGATAAATTGTTCATCTGCTCAAGTCTAATGTTGTTTTTAGTTGCGTCATTAGGGAACGGTGGAAGTTCAACCTCCTCCTTGGCAAAAAGGGCAACAAAATGTTCAACCATTTTATCTATCTGACCGGACTTCTTGATTTGGGTCGTGCTGTCCGTTCCATAGAGTGCCTTCTGTAGCACATGCCACAAGGCTTTCACACCGTATTCA
>JAYRRZ010000086.1:0-16033 GCA_041909865.1 Candidatus Altimarinota bacterium
AAACTTCTGATCCGCTATCGTATTAATTCCAGGAATAGCAACTGACATGGTATGGTTACCAGCATATGTTCAAGGAGTATACTCAAACGAAGCAACTCAAGCCTTTACTGGAATAGCTTCAGGGGTAAAATATCCAGCATCGTTTGGAAGTGTGAGTGTTGCAACAGAATTAAATCATGACAAAATATTACCATTTCCATCAGTAATCTGGAAAGTAACCGGAACGGTCTCTCCTCCAACTTTTGGGGTTTTTGGTACAGATAGTACAAAATTTGCACTCCGAATAACCTGAATAGGAATACTCACCTTATGGGATCCATCAACTGCAACTTCCACTATCATAGTTCCCTCTTTATCAGAACCAAGAGAAATCGGGATTTGTGGCTCCATAGCATCAATATGCATGGATTCTTTTTTCTGATTTGAATACTCTAGGAGGTATCCTCAAGTTACTCATACATCTACACTATGAAGTTCTGGAGATATGAGGTTTCAGAGAGCATCCTTCAACTCAATCATACCAATAGTACTTGATCAACGCACAATGGTAGATGAAATTGGAACAATGCTCACCTGACTCAGTTTTCAAGAGCGAATAGCAACAGTAGTCTCGCCCACTCGGCGCTGCTTATCAGAGAAGACAAGCCGATATACTCAAACCTTTTTTGCATACGTACTCGGTAAGACAAAGTCACTTGAATTAACAACAATACCACTTCAAATGAGTACATTATCGACATCATCATAAATATCCAGCGTAAGAGGGAAGTTTGCGATAGAGACATCACCATTCCCATTTTTGATACTGAAATTAAAGGTAACTCATGCGTTTGAAGTCACATCAAACTGTGTCTTACCATTTGCTGTATCAATATCGAGATATTCATCTGAGATGCTTATATCTATAGCTTTCCCAACAAGAGTGTATGGTTCTCCGTCAGGAATTGGGATTTTCATGGTCGCTTGCAAAGTCACTCCACCCTTTTTACTATTTGTATTGACGAGAAACTTTGCTACTGAATCTGTCGCTTGTGTAACAGTTGGAGATATTTCAACAATCCGTTCAGAAGAAGATCTTACTGGTACAAGACTCACCTCTGTTCCTAGTGGGAGAACAGATTGAATTCATCATTTTGCATATCACACCTGGACTTCGGTAGTATCATTAAGTCCCATGTTGGTACGTGAAGTTGTATAAAACAATTCTCCTCATGCGTAAAAGTCTCGCATAAGAGATTCGTTACCATACATGGTAGCTGTTGGAGATCTTAGGGAGGAAGAGTCATGAGATGATGAACTTAAACCAAGAGTCGAATCTCAACAAGATCATGCCATAATCTTTGGTGGAAACTGTGCCTTAATCCAACACATGATTGCTTGTGGCCACTTGTAGAGATCTACTCCTTCTGGAGGTCAACATTTATCTGCTTCTTTTGAGGCATTATTATCACTGGCATCATATGGATCTGAAATATTGAGTGCTTGGATAGTTGCAATCTGGGTGGCATAGTCATTTGCAATACTATTATACTCTCATTTATATCCTCATTGAGAATCCTCTGTTGATGACGGGGTGAGTGATGTGAGACCAAGATATGCTATTTCATATGAATCTGAAACTTTCGGAAGGCTTGGTGAACTATCATAAGGTTTTCATATATACCCATCGGAGTATGAGAGAGATGATTCAACAGTCTTCTTATACTTCTCAATCGCATCAGGTTTAAGCCAGTTTTTTGCTTGCAGAACCTTCTCTATGAATTCATCGGTAATAAAATCATTCCAATCTATCGGTGCACTCGGAATGCTTCATGTAGCAAGATATGCATCTGCTGCAGCCTGAAGAGAAGATACTGAAGTGGAATTTTCTTTGGCAATAATTGCATTCCAGTCATTTTGGGCAAGAGTACTGAGCCATGCACGAACCGAAGGAACATCTGTTCATGGAGTAACAAAGAAGTTCGGATAATGAAGCTGTGCAATATTTCCTTTTGGTGTTAGGAACTCAACATACCGATCCATATCTACTGCCAAAGAAGGAGTAAGACCATTTGACTTTGCTGCAGATATCTCACTTTCAGTAGGAGAAACATGGTGGAGTATTGATGGAATGGTATGAAAAAATTGATTTTCGTACCTTGTATTATCAACCATAGTTCCAGTAATTGTATTGTTGATATTTCCATCAGTATTGGTACTATCAACTGAATTTCCATTAGTATTTGTATTATCAAGAGGATTACTATTAATATCAAAAGTTATACATGGTCTATTGATTGTACTAATAACTTTTCAGTCAAGATTAAGACTCCCCGAAAAACAATTACGTGAAGAGTAATCAACAATACTCTGTGCTAAACTTGATATACTCCCACTAGTATCATGATTCGTTACACAAGTAAATCGAGGTGGATTTCATGATAGTGGGAATCAACAACCCCTAAAAGGATTCGATGACCATTCTGTTGGATAAATAACCGAGCAAGAACGATCACCTACCTGATATGGAGGTCTAAGAACATATTGGTACGTTGGATCGATACAGTCTTTGACTGAAGCTGGAGAAAATCTCGTGGTTTCCTTCATTCCTCCAAGTGAAAATATCGGCAAACCAAACCCTGTAAGATTGGTTCCACCTGGAGACTCTTGAAGAATATCGGCAGGATTCGTTGAATTCGTAGCACGGAGAAGAGAATTTCATCACCACAATGATTGAATCTTCGCCTGACCAGCTGAAGTAAAACATGAATACGCACTACTTGTATGCATAGATACTAGCTCTTGTGTATCATTACTCAGAATATTTGTATGATCAGAAACTGACGTTATATCATATCAAACATTTGCCTCAACAAGAACTTCACGACCAAAATCTGAAGCCATTTTGTTTGATCCCCGTGCCAACGTACATTGGGCTGGATCATTGATATTGGAACTCTTTTCTCCAAAGAAATAGTTATCATAAATATCGAGTGTTCCTGTGGCAGTTGAAATCGGCACTCCAGAAGATGTCTCAATACGATCAAATATCGGTATTCTTTTAGCAATCTTCCCATCGATAAGAACTTTATCGATTGATTCCTGTAATGTTGTATTTGCCTCCTTAAGAGTTGATCGAGCCACTTCATCCTTAAGCGTCATGGTAATAGGCGCAATATCTGCACGCATACTCGACCCACTATTATACCGACCTGAATTATGAATAAACGATAAGGAATCTGAGAGGGTTTTTTCATTAAATATTCCCTTAAAGTTAGTAAGAATTGATCGAATTGGTGTTTCAGTCTGAATATCAGGCATCGTATTGATAACTTCATCACTCAGAATGTCAGATCCAGGAGATATACCGAGATCGGTTAATGTATCATCATATTCTTTACTATTCGTTTTATCAAATGCCAACATTGCGGAATTGAGATCCTTTAGGAGATATTTGGTAAATCTTTTGTATGCAAGATTTTCAGAATTCTGCATGGACAAGCCATACTGAAAAAGCTTTTTAATATTGACACTCTTTGATTCATAAAAACCATCATAATAAAATACTCTAGGGGGTATATCATTTGGAGCAAATTTTCCACTCTTCGTATAAAAATCATGGGTTTTATCGAGAAAATTCTTTATTTTTGTAATATCTTTGGAACTATCCCACTTTCTTCAGACCGCTGGACTGATAACTCCGTGCCATACTTCTGGCTCGATAGACAATCGTGTTGCGTTCTGAGGTGACTCATATTGAGAGGTTCTCTCATTATAAACAAACTGCTTGTCAACAAAATCAACATACGGATAGAGGCTCGGGAAGTATTTTCCCGAAATATTAACCATAGGAACTGGCACATTTCAGATTAGAACCGTACCAATCAGATGTGAAACACCATCAGCTCAATCCCCCTCATAATACAATCGTTCATTTTTTGCGGCTATTACTGCTGGGGGTGTATCTGGATCAATTACCAAAACTGACGCTCGAACTCCACCAAGATATCATTCTATATCCTTCACATAGCGTAATATCTCCGCTCGAACCGATCCATAGGTTTCTTTATCGACCACAATGGAAACAATATCACGATAATCCTCTGGTCGAGCTTCTGCAGTATCAAAAAAATCTACTCGGATCGTCTGTGAAACGAGGAGAAGAAAAACGAGAAATCATGAAAGATACTTAGACCAAGGAAAATTAGGGTGTTTTTTTTGCATACATTCAGTACTTTTTTGAGAGTATTTTTCTGGATTTCACAAACTAGATGAAATATACGCTTTTTTTGCTTTAAATCAAAGAGAAAGTTCGGAAAAAAAGAAAAAAAATTCGACAAAGTTTTATTTTTGTATATGATGCGCCCACTAGCCGCTTGGAGATGTAGCTCAGTAGGTAGAGCAGCGCCCTTTTAAGGCGAAGGTCCCGGGTTCGAGCCCCGGCATCTCCACCATAGTTTAGAATTTCAGCTCTCTTTTGATAGATTATCTGTCAATGGAGAGCTTTTTTGGTTCGATCACTCATTTTTTTCTACGTCAGATTTCGGCTCGAACCGCATGATCACTTTTGCATGAATATCCGGTTTATCCTCATCTTCTACAACCATAACCTCAATTCGATCAATGAGTATATTGATTAAGGTCTTTTTCTGAATATTGGAAAACTCTTTAATATTCATATCAAGATTCTCAGAAAATCTTTTTAATTCTCATTTTATTGATTCTGCATGAATTATATTATCAAGGTTTTTATCTATCTCGACGATTCGTTTTTTAAGAATTCTTCTTTTTTCTATCTCTTCGTTTACAAGTTTATCTCTCTTCTCTTCATCATATTTTCAGGCGAGAAAATATTGTTCAATCGTATACTCAACCTTGTTACTCTCATCTCTTGCTCGATCCTTCTTTCTCCTTTCTTCAAGAAGCTCTTTATAATTAGTATCATCGATCGATTGTTGTTTATATATTTTAAAAAGTCTCTCGGGATCTGAAATCGCTGACTGAATATGGCTCCAGACAAAGTCATCCATCGTTTTTCAAACAATCTCAGTATTTTTATGAGGATTCCCTTTAGTATCTATATATCCTTTTCTTCGATAACCATATCCACCCTTTCCTCTATCATATCAAACAAGTGCTCTGCCTGTTGCCACATCTATTAATTTCCCGGAAAGAAGATAAAATTTCTTCCCTCCTCAACGTTGATTATTTTCACTTATCTTTTCCAAAGAAGTCTGGGCAATTTCAAAAGTAAGTGGATGAACTAACTGCGGAACAGGGATCATGATAGGCTCAACTTCTCATTTTTCATTCTTTGGTCTATATACAGCATTCCCTGAATAGGAAGTATCCTCAATAAGGTCCCTCACGTAAGATCCGTACCATTTCGTAAATTTTGCCTTCTTAATACCTCCCATACCTTTTGCAACTCTATTCTCATTGAGCACCCTAGCGATACCATTTAAAGTCATTCCACTTATACACATATCAAATACCTTTTGGACCCATTCAGCTTCTTCTGGAATTATTTGTAAACTCTTTGTAACATGCCCAGATGTCTCAATTTTCTTATAACCAAATGGGGCCGCATTAATTACAAAATTTCAGCGACGAGCAGAAGCATTTTTCCCTTCAGATGTACGCATTTTTATAGTCTCTCTTTCAAATTCTGCCAATGCTCAAAATATCTGAAAAGTAAGCTTTCCTATTGGTCCTGAAAAATCGATATTTTCCTTCAAAGAAAAGAAATCAACTCCATTCTGTTGAAGCATCTCAAAAGAGGATAATAAATGAGAAAGACTTCGAGATAATCGATCAATTTTCCAAACAGCAATAATATCAAACTTCCATTTCTTTGCATCTTCCATCATGCGTTTATATGCCGGGCGATTGAGATCACCGCCACTATATCCATCATCTATATACTCCCAAGACTCATCATGAATCCAACCATGATGCACTCACCTATATTTCATCATACTCTCAAGATCAGACTTCTGAAAATCGAGTCAGAAACCGAGCTTTGCTTGCTCATCAGTTGAAACTCGTATATAGAAAGCTACTCGAGAATTATTATCCTTTTCCATAGGTTACAATATATGAAATAATATTGCATATATTGTAGTATTAATATGAAAAATACAAATATTATTGTGTAATTTTTCTATTGGTTACTGATTTTGAGGAAATTCAAAAAATACAATTTACAATAAGTAAGTCTCTTTGGTATTCAGAATCAGGAGGCAACTCATTGTATTGAACACTTAAATATAGCGTACCGCCTTTGGCACGTCATTTTCTCTTAACTTTAATAGATGTTGGCGGTAACTTATTGTCCATTCCAGAAATAGTATTTCACCATACTATTAATGAACAGATAATCACCTATACCCTAAAGTATCCTAAAACTATCCCTTATGATCAGTTTTTACTAGAAGCCTGCAATTCCCTTTTGGAGAATCGATAATTTCTTTAAGAGAATCTATCAAATCATTCTTTATCTTTGCACAATATTTCCCAAATCCAACCTTTGGATGTAACGCTCTTCAATCCGAGTTTGTTCAGAAAACATGCCCAACTATTTTTTCATTCGAAACGAAGTTTCCATAATTATCATACAGTATCTCAAAAAATTTATATGACACCTGATTGGGAGTCAGAGTATCTAATAATTCTCACTTATATATCACTTCTCCCGTTTCCTTATTGAAAAGTATTGGTTTCTCATTTCTTTTAAGAAGTATTTGTATTACACGATCAATATAGGCAATCAATATATCTCTATTTGCTTTTGATCGTAAAATATTCTGAGCACGCCATTCCCAGAGAATCTTTCTATGATCTTTAAATCCTGTAACCTTTGGAAACAAATCATCTATTGGCGTACGAGGTATAATAAACTCATTTCAGCGTGATAAAAAAGAATCTATTATAGTTTTCTTGTATGGACTTAGTGATTTATGAATAACTCGTACATGGGGAACCTGCATTGATTCAGAAAGAAAATACCGAATCTCCCTTAAGGCAGTCTTCATTCTTTCATAGCCTGCAATGTTTGCTCTATTCTCGAGCAAAGGAAACGATTTCTTGAATATAATATCAAAATCCTTCTCTCCTATCCATTCTTTACAATGCCCCCCTATATCCTTGAGATGAGTTAATACAGAGTTCATAAATTATCAAAATTAATAGATCCTATTCTATTAATTCCTTCTTTTCTTTCAATATCGACCTCAAAGTGCAAGTTGCTCTCTTTCCTCAAGATCCATTTCAAGATTACGTTGAGCTTGTATTTCATCATCGCATAGCCCTTTTCTAATCAATTCTAGTTTAGCAAGTTCTATTTGTCTTTGTTCATACCTCTCCAAAACTGAGAGATTTCCGTTTGTTGTCATAAGCTACACTGATTAAATTGTAGAATCTTGAACTGGTTTCTTTACTCATTTCTTTACGATCATTTCTCATATTTCTATTGCTGCTTGAGCGACTTCTTCTTGTTCTTCCGGGGAAAGCTTCTCGAACATTTCCAGGAATTTACTTTTTTCATTTCCTACAGATGCCTTTGAGCGTTTTTTCATATACGGATAAATTATGCTAATAATGAGGATCCCTGCTGTTATAATATTCAAGATGATCCAAGTATCCTTATCAAGATGAATCGATGCCAGAGGGTTAAATAATACTGCTATAATCCAAAATGCCCAAGTCCAAGGGTAATGATTCTTCTGATACTCAAGAAAGGCTGAATAACAGACAACGCCACACACTACCCAACGTAGGATCTGATAGTATCCATAAGGATTATCTGCAAGAGCAAATAGAAGCATAATTATAGTAATACTTTTGATAATCGCGAGAGATCGAAGATTACCGAGCATAATAGAAAGAGTTACTTTATTAGAATCTATATGAATCTTCATACGCATCTTTGGCATCTTCCATACAATCATCATCACAAGGCTTGCTTAATTCATAAATGACGAATGCGATGGCAGATATTATTAGAAGCACATAAAAGATGAGTTGAGACCATAGCCAAACTTCCTCTAGAAAATGTCTAATTTTTTCTTTTTTGAAAAATATATTCATATCTGTAAGAATGTTAGATATTTTTTATCTCCAGGGACTTTATCATAGAATCGTAGAGCATAATATCTTCTAATAATTCTTTTTTTAGAGATATTTTCCGCAGAACTTTATCAACTTCCATGTCTCCTTTAATTCAACTCACTGAGGCAAATTGTATCTGAACAAATTTCGAGTCTATTATAGTACTATATACAAGTGTCTGCATAAATAAATCTATACCATCTTGTTTGGTAGTTGTATAGTATAAATCCCATGAGAATCATTGTCATCATAATGTTATATATCAGCCATCTTTATACTCTATTCCGTCAACTCATCTGAATTGATCCTTTCAATTTAGTCTTAGATCATTTAAAGTGATTTTTTCCGTGTTTTCACGTACAAGAATAAGAAAATTTCTTTGAATAAGATTACTAATAGCAGATGATCATTTCAGGATGATATTTTGTCCATTTCATTCATTTATGTTCCAGCTTTTAGGATACTTAATAGCTAGATTAATTCCTTTTGAATTAGGATAATCCTTCGTATAAATCATTGTTGTTTCCTTATTCAAAAACTCCTGATAAGGTTCGTTTAATGATTCTCCCGTTCAGGAAATCAGGCTCATCGGACTTTTATTGTTTTGAAGGTCATAGTTCATGGTCATATTAAGCTCATTATCAGGTTCATCTTTTTTGAAGAAAAAAGAGGTAATTATCAGTATGATAGCAATGGAAATGACGAAGCCAATTATCTTAACAACTTCTCGAGAATTAGTGCTTGACTGCTGTTCTTGCAGTGTATCCTCTAAATTATCAGTACTAATATCGTTCTTTTCTTCAGCTTTAAAAAACTTCTCTCCTTCCTTAGGAGTCTTTGGTGTTTTTATGAGGTAATACAATGCCATTGGGCTAGTAAATGGAAACGTGATCATTAAGAGCACCATAAGTACGGAAACAAAATACGTTTTGTTTTCTCAAATCTCTTGGAGCCTAATTTGTGCAAATATTCAAATCATTACTGCAATAATAACTAGAGCAAAATATGCTACGGTATTATCTGCGTGATTTTTTCATAAGGTATAAGAAATAGTGGCGGAAATAAAGAATCCAATAAATAGAACTATTAGAACCAATTTTGTTAGTACGCCCTTTTTCATAACTAAGCAGTGAAGGAATAAAAAAAACAGTGAAAACTACTTCACTGCTGAAAAATTCAAGATGTATAAGTTGTAGTAAACAAAAACGGGTGACTTTATGCACCATTTCAGTTTACTACAACTAGAGATTTCCGTGATATACGAGATAAAACGGGCGGTGATAAAATCACCCGTACTGTCGCGTATGATCACGGAAAAAGAAGCCTGAAATCCCAGTAGTTGTAGTTGAAATACTATATGAAAAATGTATCTTTTGGCAAATATGTTAGTAACTTGAACTTATCGGATCTTTAATACGAAGTCATCTTGATTCGGACAACGCTCTAATTTTTTTTAAAGCTTTTGAGGAATTAGTCGTATCTCAATACTTATTCTTCTCAATTTGAGAATCATGATATGGAAGATATCTATAAGCTAATTCAAGTGATTTAATGATATTTCTATCATTGTTAACAATCATTTCATATGTTCTCGTCTGCTTCAACTCGTCTTCTACATATGCGATACACGTCCAATCCAGATGCTCTTTATATATTTGTATCATTTCCTCTGCAGGAAATTGATTTGAGGATGTATGTTGTATAATTTTTTTAGAGTTCAGCAAATACTCATGAGCCATTCTAATTCATGCTGGATCAATTCCAATTTTCTTAAGAGACTCTTGTACTATTTCCTTTCAGAATACCTTTCATGGGGTCTTTGCAGTATTTTTGGAATATCAAGACTCCATTAGTATCTCTCAAAGGTTGATATTTCCACCTTTTTCCACCTTTTTAGCCAATGTTTGAATTGCCAGAGATTGCTTAATACTCAGATAACTACTCTTATTTTTAGCTTTGGACCTCTTTGCTTTCTGGTTTGTTTTCTTATCTACTCACTTTTCCACTCATTTCATATCAATACGAACGTAAACGTTTCATTTCGTTATTGGATTCTTAATAGTTGTTTTCATAACTTCCTATCTTGGTTACTAATATTAATCCGTGCTTCTAATACTCTCTTTCTATCTGAGATTTGTTCAAGTATAGTAAAATATGCTTTCTTCAGTATTATGAAGGATGCTTCATGATGTAAAAATATAGGTATCATTCATATAAATAACAGGTACTACTCAGGATTTTGTTTCAACTGATAGATCGTTATACTGATGCTCTCTAAACTGATCAAAGACAATAAATAAAGTTCCAATTAAAGTAATGATTTTCAATACTCCGAAAAGGAATTTGCTTTTCATATTCTGAGATCAAGAGAGTATTCTTATATAGATAAATAATGATAAGAAAGCTCATGCTATGAATCCTATTAAGAATAAGGAACGTATAAGTTCTGGAATCTTAAATGTAACTAATAACATATAGATGACCCCTACAACTACAATATAAGCTAATAAATTCTTTATAAATTCATATTTTTTCTCTTCGTGAGGATTAAGTTGCCATGATAAGATTACTCCAAGGATTCAAAATAAAACAGGGAAAAATAATATCACAGTATCATTGATAACTTGGGACCAAGAAAAGAAAGTTAATCTTCCGATTGATATCAGATTATAAAACTGATACAGGATTCAAAGAGATAATGTAATAGGGATAAGTATAGAATATTTTGTAAAGATATCCGCAATATCAATCTTTGATAAGATATTCTGAGCCTCCACACTATCAGACGTAGTATTATTCTGGGATGCAACATTACCCGATTTATCAAGAGAGGTTGATGATGTTCTTTTGTTTTCAGAGTTTTTTATCATATAGAAAATTATATCTTCATAGTAATTAATGAGTATAAAAATGCAATGCTTATATATTGATATGTTTTTGCCTGAAAGCTAAATGATATAATTTATTCAGGAAATATTATATATTCCTAGTTACTTTCTGAACACTACTCTGTTGCAAGTAAATTAGAGGATCAATAATAAATCCCTGGTATTCCGCCCCCTCTAACCCCTTAGATTTATCAACCTTCTCTTCTACAGAAAGAGCAATATGAAACATTCCATTATATTCAAAGATAGTTACTGGCTTTGGTATAATTTTAGTTTTTTCAGTTTCCGTAAAAAGCTCTTGGAAAGCCATATAATCTCTCTCAGTCTGCTCTTTAGATTGGTATGATACAATATAGTATCCCATTCCCACTTCCCGAACAAGCTTTGATCAAATAGAAATACCCTCAAGCTCATCTATCTTATCTTTAAAAATAAGTAGTCCCGATTCTAATGCTGTAGGATTCAAGAATGTAACTCACTCAAGAGTGATTGGTGATCTTTGCATAGGTGGTAAATTATGGTTTTGGCTTATCTCAGAAGTCTATTATATATAAAATTCAATTATTATCTAACATAATATTTCATCAGTGTAAATCTGGATGTATAAATCAGCGATCTTTCATATATTCCTTTGCTTGTTGATAGTCAGCACGAGAGGCGAGATAGTTCCTAGTAAACTCAGCTGAATTATTCTGAATAGCAAGATCTATAAACTCCGCAGGAACCCTATGAACATCTATGAGTCTTCGTTTTAACTGATTATCCGTAAGAGAATCCAGAAGCTCTTTTGAATCTTTTTGTAGGTAATTCCCGAAGGTCTCTCTAAGGAACTTACTATGAAGACTTTGTCCTTTGATTCACTCCATTACATAGTATCATTTTGTCTCCGAAAAGTGTTCTATGATATTCGGAATTTTCACTGTATCTGGTATCACTCACTCTTTCTTTCCACTTCGTAGAAGTTGGAATGCAGTATTATGATTTCCTGCCTCTACTCCAAGATCGTGAATTGCTTGAGGGTGAGCTATTTTTACTACTGCTCATTCCCTTGTACGATGAGTAATAACTATACCATTCATACCCTCTCCAAGAATTCTTTCAGGAGAAAGTTGTCAAAGGAATTCTCTATTTGCAGGAGTATCAAGAAAAGAATGCCACTTATACAATCACTCAGATATTTTTCTTCGTTCTTCTATTTTTAAAGCCTCCAGAGAAGCATCTCAAACAGCCCCTATCTGTCCCTTGAGTCGAGAACTTGCCTCTACGCCATCCTTTGAGCCAACAAGGATTGGTACAGCTGCAAGAGCAAGAACCTCTTTTGCTCGTTCTTTGGTGGCTGTAATAACTTTTCTTGTACCATCAGAAAGTTTCTCCATTCATTCAGAAGCAATCCTTCGAGCAGGTTCAGTTATTCTCTGTACCTGTGGGATATTTCAGATAGCTTCACTTCAAGCTTTCACTCCATCTTTCATAACTGCTCATACTCTTTTCACTCCTGTCTCTACGGCATTATAAGGAGCTTGTACCACTCTTCATACTCATTCGGTAGCTCGTCAGCTCATCTGAAGTCATTGAGACAATGCAGTATCTTTTCCTGCATTTACTGCCACTCGTTCTCCTGCTTGAATTGCTCATTTTCAGACTCTCTTGAGAACAAATCCTCACGCCCCAGATCATATAGTGATAAGCCCGAGTTCTCAGAGGGATTTTCCTGTCTTGTAGGCATCGCCCGAAAATACTCACATGACACTTTTTCCAAGTCACTCTGCAATCTGTTTGAGTCATTCCCACGAGAAAATCTGGGCAAGCATATCTTTCAGAATTGCTCACTTCGTTTCGATAATCTTCATAGCAAGCTCGCTATTTTCGATGATAATAGAATCTATAATTCCTTTAATAAACTTTTCCTTCGTTCCGTTTCTATTTGTTTCTGGATCGATGTCCACAAAGGCATATATCTCTTTTTGCATTTTAGCAACTCACTCATTTTCAGAAAGCTTTATAGGATTTAAGTCTCGGACTCGTTCATATTCTGTATCTCAGAGGAGCTTTCGGAGTAGTGGTTCTGTTTTAGGATTCTTCTTGATTTCTTCTGTCAGTGTATGTGGATTTTCTCGGGCAAGTTTCAAATACCGCTCAGATTCTTTCTGTTCACGTTGTTTCTCTGCTTCGGGATCGTCTACGGGCAATGTTCGCCTGTCGATAGATTCAGACATAGGGTATTGGTATTTATTTTTGAGTGAGTGTTATAGATGAGTAATTGTCTCATTCGCTTGAAGGATATCCTGTTTCTTGATTTCTCATTCTTCAAGATGAATAAGAGATATTTGGAAGAGCATATCTCTCATCTTTCTTTGCATACTCTCATCTTCAATACTTCCGAGAGACTCGGTTATGAGATTTGAGATACTTGCTATATCCTCATTTTGTAAACTCCCTGATTCTATCTTCGCAATAATCGGATTTGCATAGATCCATTCATTACGAAGAGATAAGAGAATGTCGAGAAGTGTAGATATATTCGTAGCCATAGAAAAAGTGTAGCAGAATATGAGGAAAAAGGCAAAATATACCCTCCTATGGTTATATAATGTAACCTCCGGCACTACTAAATAACACACATGATATCCTCAACTCCTTCAAGATAGCTTTGAACAAGACTTTCTTGTCTTTTTTCAAGTATAGTTTCTCTTCGAATTTCAAACTCTCTCACCTCTCTTGGGGACAAAAACTCGCAATGTGTGGACCATATGTTTCCATGTATAGTTCTTTTTACTTTATGGTAAAGGGATAGTGATAATGTAACCTTCGCTAAGGAATTTCACCAGAAAGACATTCCTATCAAATTTCTCCGAGACTCTATAATCCAAGCGATGACTATCATTACTTTACGATTATAATTCCACGAGAATAGAAAAATTCTCTCTTTTAAAGAGGGATTTTTTTGTTTTTCGTACTTTTTTCATCTTTTTTGGGAGAAAATGATGAAAAAAGCCCTCTTGCTGTTGACTTTGTATATAGATAGTCTAAAATTATCTATTGTTAACCTCGAAAAACCTCACCAATCGTAAAAATGCCAAACGCTATACAAGAAAACTTCCTACAAGAAATACTCAGAGACCTCCCGAAGTGGTCGAAGATTCTCAAAATAGATCCTCGTGTACTCGCCAAGATGACTCGTGGTGAGGGTACAATACATATAAAAACCGCTCAAAAGATGCTCGATTCCCTCATAGAGCATACAGGAGAAGAAAAGAGGCTCGAAGATGTCTTTATTCTCTCAGAACTGAAAGGATATGAATCAGAACGAAAGGTAATCTATGAAGAATCTGAAAATCAGTTTACGAAAGATGACTGGATAAGTATAGTCCGTTATGTTATAGAAAAACGCTTTGATGCCCTTACTCTCCTTGAAATTCTCCTCTTTCTCCTTGCTCTTGGTATCGTTGGCATGGTTGTTTCTTATTTCTTCTTCTAGTCTTCTTATGACTTCCAAAAATTCTACAGAAAATACGATGAAAACCGCATCCAGTATACGTGTTAGTCAGTACCTTCGTGTTAGCACACTTGATCAGTCCCGAGATGGCTATGGACTGGATAGCCAGGAAAGAATCCTCAAATCTTTCATAGCATCGAATGAAGACAAGGGATGGATGACAAGTGATGATCTCATGTATGTAGATGAGTGAATATCCTGAGCAAGTGAAGTGAGTGAACGACCTGCCCTCTCTCGACTCAAAAAAGATATCCTCGATGGAAAAGTAGATGTACTCCTCGTATGGAAGATAGATCGACTTTTTCGCAAAACCTCCTATCTACTCGAATTTATAGAGTTTCTGAAAAAGCATAATGTAAACTTTGTTTCCAAGAATGAAAACATAGATCTCTCCTCTCATACAGGAAAACTTGTACTCACTCTCCTCTGAGCTATAAGTGAGATGGAACGTGATGTAATCACTGAGAGAACAAGTGAGGGAAAATACTCGAAAGCCCTACAGGGGTATCTCGTGTATGGAAGCTCTGTACCCTATGGGTATGAGAAGATACATGATGGAAGAGGAAATAAGCTCAAAGTACATGAAGAGGAAGCGAAAATTATACGAGAGATCTATGATATGTACGTCATAGAGGATAAAAGTACAAGTGAGATTGCTCGTATCCTCACCGCTCGTGGGATCTGAGGGCGTGGAGATACAGAGAAAAAGACAGGAATCAGAAATACAAAGGTACATAGTGGACTTTTTCGTCAGTCTACTATTACGGACTTCATACGGAATGAAACGTACAGAGGAAAGTATTATTGCAACCGCTATAATGTAAAAAAGGAATGAGGAAAAACTATCACTACCCTAAAAGACGAGAAAGAATGGGTACTCATAGAGTGTGATCCGCTCGTGAGTGATGAGATATGGAAACGAGCCCAAGAAAAGATGAATAAATCCAATATATTCTCTGGAAAATGAGAGACTCATATATTTACTGGACTCGTGAAGTGTGGAGAGTGTGGGAAATCGTATAATTTCTATAGGTCTCATAAAGGAACTGGGAACTATAGATGTGGCGGAAAGAAGAAAGATAAAGTTTCTCTCGATCATGTATGTAAAAATAAGGATATCTCAGAAGAAAAAATACTCTCTGGAGTACTCCCGATTCTTGAAAAAATGCTCCTTAATGCTGAGAGATTTATAGCAGATTATGAGGAAGTACGAACAGGTAAAGATGGAGAGAAGAGGAGAAAGGCACTTGAAAAAGAACTCCTAGAAATAGAGGAAAACATGAGAAAAAAAGAAGAAACCCGAAAAAGTGCCATCCGAAAAAGTCTCGAAAATCCTCATGATGCAAGTGTCTATGATACTATCCTCATGGATCTCTCGAAAGAAGCTCGTATACTTGAACAAAGGAAGAAAGAAATATCCTCAGAACTCAGAGAATACCAAGCGAATGCCGAGTTATTCGATGCCATACGAGACGCATCAGAACGCTACAAAAAAGGACTTGGAAAAATAGAAGAAAAGGATAGAGTACTACTTATAAGGAAGTTTATAGAGAAAATAATA
>JAYRRZ010000087.1:0-1838 GCA_041909865.1 Candidatus Altimarinota bacterium
CCTAGATTGGCTTTAATTGCAGCTAGAGAGTTCATTGCATTTTGTGCTGGTGATGCCGGTTGTTTTGCTGCTTGTGTTACAGTGGAACCACTATTCTGCACTACTCCAGTGAAGATGTCAAGCAGTGTTGGAGCTTCTTTCTTCTCCAATTCAATACCAGTACGCGAGCCTGACATTACAGAATTACTATATGTTGTCGCAGATGCAAAGTTATGCTTTTTATTCTTGACTTCACAGAATACTACATGGTCAAAATACTTAGCAGTATTACGAGAGAAAGTAGTTGTTCCTGCAACAGGTACAAGTTTCTTCCGCCCATCCTCCATTTCAGTTTCCACCACATGAGTGATGCAGCAGATATTGTATCTAGCTTGCTGCACCTGTGAAAGAAACTTATCCATCAACTGACCTTGATTCCTGTAATCAGTCCATTCTGGTTTGTAATCATCTGGCTGATTCTTAGTAAGCCTATTCATTGCAGAGTTTGCAAGTTGAGTAAGTGAATCAACTACTACAATGGTGGAATCAGGTAAGGTATTAAGTTCTACAGTAGTTGTGGTGGAGCCATCTTTTGCACAGATGGGACAGGAAACTTTTCCGTGTGTATCACAGATTGTACATGATACTCCTGTAACAACTTTGAGCATCGTTTCAATCGCAATGGGAAAAACTTTTGTATCTGGGATAGATACAAGTTCAATCCTAGCCTGCTGATCCGGCGGAAGTTTAAGTAATGTGGCATAGCCATTCTCAAGATCGAAGTAAAGCAGATCGAATTTAGAGGCGAGCCTACCAACCAATTCTGTCTTACCAGATTTCGGTTCACCGAATACTAGGACTCTATGCGTGGTAGATAATTTCTTTTCCGAGAGTTTCATTCTTCAATCTCCTTGTCTAATTGTGCTTGAATGAGATCAGAAATATGTACTGAGATTTGAATACCATTTAGTTTTTTGGATAATTGGTCAGCTAACTCTGTAGTAAATGGTTCAGTAACTAATGGTGTTGCCATTGTGCAAACCCCGAAGTATTCACATTCACGAAAGAAAGAATTACAGGATTCACCGTGCATAGGAAATATATCATCTTCTGCATAGCGAGCTACTCTTTCAATATCGAGAAGTAATTCTTTAATCCAAAGAGCGCGTTGAAGATATGACTTTCCAAAATCCATCACTTCATAATCGAAGGATTTAGTTTTGTAAATCAAATACTTCACAGTGTAAGCAGAGAGTCCGGGGATTACTGCATCAAGCACAATGGAGTAACCAATTGCTTGTGCAGAATTCTTATACATGGCTGCAACTACATTGGTGGCAGATGTAGTTTTTAGTTCTAGTACCATAACTTCTCCAGTTACTTTATGTACCAGAACCACATCAGCAAAGCCAATGTAAATGAAACCACCTGGCAATGTGATTTTAAAGCCAAGCTCTACTGCTGGCTGGCCATCAAATGTAGCTACTTGCCAGTCTTTTAGAAAGCCATTATTGCAGAGGGAAATGAATCGCTGAATGGCAGCAACAGCAAGCCAGAATGATTTGACTTGTTTAGTATTCTCAGCGAAAAGATCTGGTGCCCAAGTAAGATATGCAGCCATCAGTGCTTTATTGGAATCACCGGATACTAGGTATTCTTGGATGCCTGCTCCGACTGTATGACCAAATGCAAATGTAACAGAAGTAGGATCATCATCCTCTGGTACGGCAGCATTCAATTTATATAATTGATACTTCCGCGGGCAGGAATGCAGTGTAAGTCTGCTACTATATGAGAGTTGTTGCAGTCTTGCATCCATGATATGTATTCTCTAGTATGGAAAGAATGTCTAGTTGATC
>JAYRRZ010000088.1:0-1862 GCA_041909865.1 Candidatus Altimarinota bacterium
TCCATATGGCACATAGAGTGGTTTGACAAGATTGAGATATCGTCTTCGCCGCCTTGCTCCGATGTGTCGAATATTTTTTTTCGGGAGAACCAGGTCGGAGAAACGAGTATCATTACAACGCTCTATCTGTATCACGGGCGGTAAGAAGATATCAGCATCTCATGTCCGAATATGAAATTCTTCAACAAATCCCCCCAAGTGATTCCTCATCACATGCAAGTCAGAAAGTGGCATCATAGAAGCAATATCTAGTATACCATCTTTGTTTGTTTGTATGTCAAGTGAGAGAATTCTTTTTGGCATGAACTATACATATTCCATAATCTCAGAGAGTATAGCGAAAAAGATTGGTGAGTAAAGCAATATCGCTCTCTTCTCATAATAAAAAGGTTGAATAATATATTGACATATATAATAAAATATCTACTATGAGACTCTCCTTTAGCTACTACTGAAGCACCTTTTATGGATAAACTAACTGTCTTAATCGAAGAATTGATTATGCATGCCGCCAAAAAAGACGGAACTTTCAGCGTCCTCAAGCAAATTCAGGCTCGTTATGGAGAACTAACATTCTCAGCTACTCCAAACTATGAGGAGCTTGCTTTGAGCTTCTTGAATATTTTTGATTCTGATACTCAGAAAAATATTATACAATCCCCCTGGTTTTCCAGAAGCATACAGCACCGTATTCCTATTCATATCCTCTATGAGGAACTCAAGGCAGTACAAGAACTCCTCTCCCTGAAGTTACCCGAGGTACTGAGCGTCATAGAGAAACTTTCCTTCGGAAAAAGATACTTCTGGTGCGGTCTAGATAAATTCACCCTTCCATCAACAATACTCGAATCACACGGTAACATATTAGGTAATGATCTTGTAGGAACCTTGTTTATTATTATGGCTTCCAAAAATAATAGAAATTAATCCTTCAAATTCTAAAAACTCATGGACTCTGTGAGTTTTTTCTTTATATTAATGGAGTAAAAACTAATTCTTGCTATGATTATTAGTACAAAAACAGAAGCTTTTGAAAACGCAATAGAAATCGTATGATGCAAATTCTATAAACCAGACAATACATTTCTCCTCTTGAAACGCCACTCTAACAAGCCTGAATGATCTACCTGGTGAGATCCTGGTGGAAAAGTGGAATCATGAGAAAGCATTGAAGCGGCAATTATTCGGGAAGTACAAGAAGAAGTATGAATCCCTCTTTTGCAAGAAGATCTCGAATTCATACAAACGTTTTATGTCGTTCGTGAAAGAGACAATAGACACCTGATTTATCACCTCTTCTGTACAGAATATCCTGATGCTCCGATTAACCTCAGTGATGAACATACTGAATATGGATGGTTCAATCACAAAACTGTCCTCACTCTTCCTCTCATTCATGATGAAGAACCTTGTATAGAAGCCTTCCTCAGATACAGAAATATTCTCTAATTTTCCCTCATGTCCAATACGAACCTCATCACCTGTCCCAACTGTGGACACCAATTCTCTCTCTCCGACGTACAGAAACACGAGCTCGAGGAGATGCGTGAGAAGATGAAAGCCGAAGTCGAAGCCGATATGAAAAAGCGTGCCTTCGCTTGGGCACAAGAGGAAATAAAAAAAGAAAGGGAAAAGGCAGAAGAAGCGAGCAAAAAGCAATCCATCGAGCTCGAGACACTCCGCAAGCGCGATGAAGAAGCGCGCAAAAAAGAAGAAGCATTTCTCCGCCAACAGAACGAATTCGAGATGCTCAAGAAAAATATCGAAATCGAGAAGGATAAGGCTCGCATCGAGGAGCGCAAGAAGCTCGAAGAAGAGTTCACCAAACAAGCCCAAGAGAAGCTCTCACTCGAAATAGAAAA
>JAYRRZ010000089.1:0-4890 GCA_041909865.1 Candidatus Altimarinota bacterium
ATGTAAGTGACCAAGAAATAAATTTTTCTGACAAAGAAATTCGAAGTTTTTCAGATTTTTACGCCACTGTGGCTCAGTGGTAGAGCACGCCCATGGTAAGGGCGCGGTCGCGGGTTCGATTCCCGCCAGTGGCTCCAGTTTTCATTTTTCATCATTTAGGATCCATTCCAATCCCTCATCGAGCTTTATTTTAAGCTCTTTTTTGTTGTTCATTTCGAGTTCAAGTGTGATAAGTTCTATGAACTTGTGTATATCAGCACGTAAATCCTTGATTTCGTCTCCCCGAAGCGATTTAGTGGCAAGTTCAAGTATTTTTAACAGAACTTCTGGAAGATGATCTATAAATTGATCCATATCCACACTTTCTGAGAGACGTGAAATCTCATCATCTATAGAACGCATCCTTCTTTCTTTGTTCTCCAATGAGTTTCTGAAGTCCTCAGGAGTAATAACTTTCTGAGCAAGGGCATCTACAAGGTTAATCCGTGCTTCTCTGTATTCTTCCTCCTGTTGCTTCTTCTGTTGTAAAAGCTTTCCTTTTTCTATTTCTCTTCTCTCCTTTTCTCCTATTGTCCCCTGATACTTCTCTAATCGTTCAAATAGGCTTCTGAAGCTACTTCTGGTATTAGTTTCTAACTCAGTAATAATTTCTCCGCCCTTTCCATCCCCATAGTAAAGATCTGGTCTAAAGTAGAAATTATCCAACATTTTACTGACAAACTCTTCTCGGGTTTGTTTACCTATTTTAATCAGCTCAAGCTCCCTTTCTATAATATCGTGAAAGTTCTGATTGGAAATACTGGTAAAAGCCCCCAAAACTCTTGGTATAACTTCGGAAATATATTTCTGGATAATGGGTTTCTCTGATATATTTGCTTTACTTGCAACTCCACTTTGATAGTACAAAAAGTTCTTTCCTTCCTTTATAGAAACAAAAAAATTGGCATCAGGATCGTTATACCACTTTAACAAAGGAGCAAGTATATCGCACTGTTGAGCAATACCATACCCTTTTCATCTTTTTCCAACAGTAGCATTAGCACGGTTCCAGAGCATTCTATCTATTGGTGGTTTTCCTTCCAGAAATTTTATTCGATCAAAAAATTCACCTGTTGTCTTTTCGGTATATTCACCAATATATACAGGATTGGAAATAATTGTTTCAACGATTTTCTTAGCGGATATACGGATTTCGGCATATTTGCGAAGATATCGTGATATTTCCTTTGCTGTCTTTTTTGCGACCTTCATCTCAAAAGCCTTTCTAATATAGGGCATTTTTCAATTCTGCCTGAGCGTAGTATCCTGTCATTTATGTAGATCCTTTTTATATATTTCACCCGTAGAAATAATACGATCCAATCCGTGAGGTGGATGATATGGAAATTCATTATTCTTCAGTTTGAGAAGAATACCTGTTTGAGATTTCTTTTTTGTGGAGAGACTATTTTTATAGTTATCGTGAAGTTCGTCTACAACTTCTATCTTATCAGTTTTATGATTCCAACACTTAAGTTTGATTCATTCGAGAAAGAATATCTGATCAATAACTCGCCCACATCAATTATCTCAATAGAGATGATTTGTGATCCATAAATTATCCGTAGGGTTACGTGAAAGACGAGAAGTATCTCGACACATCAGTATACAAGGTGTATCAAGATTTTCGATCTCAGACATCATCTTATTCCATTCTCATCGTGTCCTATTTTCATATCCACTCTTGGACTCAGTAAATTTCCTGATACTCTCAAGTGGTATACCAAGTTCTTTGGCTATATGAGTTATACCCTCCTCTTGTTGGAGAAGAGAATCCTCTTGTTCTCTTTTGGTAGTGCTTCTTCGCATATAGGCATATACTATTCTCCCTTGTGGAGAGGTAGTTTCTTGCTGGACTTTAGTTTTTCCAGCTTTGACTTGTGGCGTTAACATAGGTGGCGTTGTTAGATGATATTCACTCTATCCCTACTCCCCAAACGCCACGAATGGAGGGTAGAGATACAGAAAATATCAAAATCATACCAGTATTGTAGCTATAAGTAGCCAGAATACAAGTTTGCCAAAAGCAGTTTTTTGGATAGTATACCTGAGCTAAAAATATCTCACTCTCGTTCGGTTTCGTAGAAAGAAAGGGGTAACCTATTTGGTTATCCACCCCTTTCACCTTTTACGAGGTCGAACAGAGATGTTTTTAGCGAAACTGGATTCCATAGGTTACCCCTTTTTGTTTTTCAGTTTTGCTAAAGACACATACACACCAAAGATATTGTTAGCGATCTATTCTCTAACAATTTTTTTATGTCACATCCTCCAAGTGTAAATAAAGCTATATACGTGAAGTATTTTCTCTCGTCTCAGGGGCGTATGAGCCAAAAACATTATCTAATAGCTATCTCTCTCATACTCATCGTTGGAGTAGGACTGTTAGCTTTTATATCCACCTTAAACTCTCCAGCCTTAGTGATTCCAGTATTTTTGGTAACAGGGTATCTCACAATCGTATCTGGCGTTAAGAGACTCCACGATATCGGTATGAGTGGCTTGCATATGATCTGGATTATATTCTTTTCCATTCTCTGAGTTGCAGGTCTCTGTCTCGCTTCGGGGGATAAGTGAGAAAATAAGTTTGGGAAACCTGATAACCACTAACTTATAAAAATTATGGTATCCTCAAAAACACTAAAGATCGCCCTTACTATATCTATTCTTATAAATATAGCCCTTATCTGAATCAGATATTTTGGGGTACAGTATCGAACAATTGATATTTCTACCCACTCTACGACAGGACAGTCTTTCCATCTATGATGATATGTTGAAGGTATAAATTTCAAAACACCTTGAGTAAAATGGCTTGAATATTATCTCTTATTCTGAGTCCCAAATAATACTATTACGTGAGATTCCGACTACTTTTACCTTAATGGAGTTACAATAAGCAATAATTGATCATCAATCCAAAATGATCTCAGAAAGCTCCGAGTAAAATTACACACTTCAGATACACTAGTACTTTTTGATAATCAGTACACGTTTACGATTGATAAAATTTCTTGAAGTATATCCTGAGAAGATAACCACTGAAAAAAGTTTAGACTAAATCCTGATATAAAAACTTACTGATACCAATGGGGTTGGTAGGATTATTTATTTTCTAAATATTAGAAACTATGGAAATTTTCATCATTATCGCCTTTTTTATTGTTGGATGAGTACTGACTCAACTTCATAAGAAAAGCCTCACTATGAGCAAAAGAATTGATACTATCGAACAGACTCTCGAAGATATGTATGCGTATCACTTTGAAGTCAGTATGAGTATTGATTGGGTAAAGTTTTTCTCTAAGATCAATTCTCAGAAATCAGAAGATGAGATTAGAGAATTTGTATCACTTTTCCGAAAGGAAGAGACGAGCCTTTTATCTATCAGTACGATCACTTGGAAATATGAAACTGAGAGTCTATTCTGACTTTCAAAACTTACGGAAGAGGTGGAGCACTGGTGAAGGGATCTGGGCTTCTCAGATATACACGATAAAACATATCAAGGATTGGGATATCGTGGGTTACTTTTCGGAAAGGGCGATCTATACGAAAAACATAAAAAGGAGATCCGAGATATATTTTCTCTCAAAGATTGATTCTCCCCAGAGAAACACGAAGATAGTTACCTTCCTTATGTCTTCATTCTTCATCCTGAAAAGGTCGGATTTCGCATAGATGATAACCAGCACGGAAGAATGACGGGATACAGTATAAAATCCTTGT
Source organism: Candidatus Altimarinota bacterium (assembly GCA_041909865.1). Taxonomy (GTDB): domain Bacteria; phylum Patescibacteriota; class Gracilibacteria; order BD1-5; family UBA2023; genus JABFSX01. The sequence goes on from JAYRRZ010000089.1 coordinate 3,769, forward strand.
CTCCTCTGGAGGAAGTAGGTGAGTCATTTTCAGAAATTCCTTTTGCTACACTTATCCAGACTTGTATAGAGGAAAGGAAGAAGTGAACTCACCCTGAGGAGATTATCCAAATAGTCAGGAAGAAAAGACCCGTGTATACCTATGATCTTAGTTTTTTTGAGGCTGTTTGAAACTCCAGAGAGTCTTTTGAGTTTGAATCAGGAGCGGTGAAACTGTCTGTAAAGATAGATATTTTTAATGCCGAGACTACTTTTTAGTACGGTGTGTTCTGAGTTGTTTCGGCTTCTGTAAATACTTACCTTTCCGATAGGCTGGATCTAGTTTCTCCAGCATATAAAAAGTTGTCTCTTTATCTCACTTCTGTAGGAGGAGTACTATATTTCTAGGAGCTATATATTTTGGTAATGCGTCTTTCTCAAGGCGTGCAATCGTGTCTCGAAACTCTGGATTTTTTGTCTGAAAACGATAAAAGGAAGCAGGAGAAAAACCGCATACTGGAGCTGATTCTTCTATTGTCTTTCACTCTGAAAGCAGGAGAAGGAATTTCGAGAGTTTTTTCGGAGTGATTTCACTTGGTCTTCCAGCTTTTAGGGAGTGATTCTTGAAGAAGTGAGAAGTCACTATGAGGTGATAAAATGAGAGTCTGATACTTCGAGATTCCTCCTCTGTGATGGTGACTCGTTCTCTTTCTGTACGATTGAACTGAAGGGGTATACCAAAAAGTTCCTCAAAGTCTCTTTGGGTATCTTCTGAGAATATGGGTTGTCAGAGAAAGGCAGGATTGATCATAGATATTTTATAAGTTCCATTCCACCACTGGAATATAAAACAGACACTACTTACTTGATTGTTAAGGGTTTCCAGAGATTTCTGAAAACACCTCTTGAACAGATGACTAAAAGTAGTCTCCGTATTTTTCCTTGAGTTTATCATATCGCTGAACTAATCAGACTAGAAGTTCAAGTATATTCACCTCTCAGAGCTCCAGTTTCAATTCTTTGGTTTTAATAGGTCTTCCAGACCTGGAAAGAGCTTTAACTTAAGCTCTTTTTTGTTAGTTATAATCTGACCAATAGAGCAAGATAAGGCGAAAATCACCTGATACTGCCCTCAAGTGGTCTG
>JAYRRZ010000090.1:0-4146 GCA_041909865.1 Candidatus Altimarinota bacterium
AACGGAATCAAGAAAGCCTACTTTTATTATTATTTGAAAGAATCTGAATTTAGATATAATTGTCGCATAAATGGAAAAGATATTTACAAAGAAATCTTAAAATTACTCCGAAAAACTAACCGATAACTGGGGAAGACCCTATTTTGATATCTTTTAATTATTCAATTATATGTCATTACAAAATGTTTTTATCCTTGGTGCATCTGGGAAAGTATGATCAGAACTTGTGAAACAAATTCAAAACCATGATTGAGAAAACCATGAACATAGAAATCCAACCAGAATTATTGGAATGGCGAATTCTTCAAGATATATACTTTCCTCATGATGAGTTTATATGCCTGAGAGTATCTCACAAGAAAATACAAAACTTCTATTACGTAACGATACATATTCCAAGTCATATCATAATTATGAACAAGTTCTTGAAGCTATAAGAAAATCCTGAATGGATGGTGAGGTTATATTTATTGATGTTACAGCTAACTGAGCAGAAATGATTCAACTTCATAAAACAATTATTCAAGAAACAGCAAACCGCATAGTTACAGCAAATAAGAAGCCTGCCGCAGCTGATATGGAAACGTTTGAAGTCATAACAGCAAATCCTCATAGATATAAGTACAATACAACTGTTATGGCCTGATGAGGAGCTGTTCCATATTTCCAAGAATCCCATGGATTATCTGAGAACATAGAATCAGTAGAAGGAACATTCTCTGGTACTCTTGCTTATGTCTGTTCTGAACTAGAAAAATGAGAGAAACCGTTTTCTCAAATTGTAGAAGAAGCTAAAGATAAAGGATACACTGAACCACATCCGATTGATGACCTCAATGGAGAGGATGTCAAAAGAAAGCTTCTTATTCTCCTTCGATCAGCCGGTATACGTATCAGAGAAGACGAGATTGAATTAAATTGACTCGTTGATTCAAAGCAATATGAAGATATGGATATAGCTACTTTTATGGAAGCTATTAAACAAGAAGATGAGAGAATAAAAGAATCTGTTAGGAATGCTCTCTCTGAATGAAAAGTCCCAAGGTATGTTGCTTCTTATCAGAATGAGTCTGGTAATATGGTAGCAAAAGTTTGACTCGAGTTTGTATCTAAAGACTCTGAGCTCGGAAATCTGAAATGAACTGCAAATAAAGTACTTGTATTCACAAGCCAACGCACTCCTCTAAGTAGTAATGTTCCTCATGTTATCCAGTCCCCATGAGCATGAACCCCAAAAACTGCTGCATCAGTGCGCTCAGATCTATTATATCTCCTCAATGGAACTAATCTCTGGCAACACAATTAATCAAGTAGCAAATTCACTCCTTGCTTTATATCCCCCACCCGCATTATAATGCCTAGCTCATGATAGGTAGAGAGAACCTGGATGATGTTCACTCCATGAAAAGCAAGACGCTTGGTAACGGTATAAAAAAGTCACGGCATGGATATCTCCATATCAGAGAGCTCGAGTGAAATCAATCACAATCACGATACCGTAAGCATCTGGAGATTCTGAGGAAACTTTGTCTGAAGTGCATCAAGCATATCTCCTTCAAAGATTATATCAATCTCATGAACTCACTCTATCATCGTGAAAAATCCTTTCGTATCCCTTTTTCTCTCAGTCATAAACTGCGTAACGAGCTCAATGCTTCTCAGAGAGCGAACAAGTGTCATGATAGAGAGTCCTGTTCTCGTAGAAATTTTCGAGAAACGAGTCTGGGAAGGTGGAACAAGATTCTCTCAGATCTTCATCCGAGAGAGTGCCATCTTGATGGCATGAACTGACACTGGCTTCGACGCTTCCTTCTCAACTTGTTTCTGGATATACTCAGCAAATGCTGTCAGATTGAGAAAACCATAACTCAGAGCCTCTTCGAGAAATGCCTGTCTCGTGACAATGTCAGTAATGATGTCTGAAATCTTTTTCATAATATGTTACATATAGAACACAACTATGTTACAAAATAACAAAAATATTGCAAATCTTGTTTTACTGTCAAGAACTCTTAAAAAGTTCACATTCTATAACACTAACTCTTACCCATATGCAAAATACTACTCTTGCTCAAGAAAATTGATATACTTGAGCATCAAGACCTTGACTCAATTCAGAAGCATCCTACCATAGGATGGTATTCGAGGATCGGACTAATATTCATTCTCTCGAGAATATTCAATTGCTTTTTCATGAGCTTTTATGACGGTTTGAAAAATCAACTCAATCTCGATTAGTAATAAGAACTTTATTATCTTCAGAAAATCAAGCATTACATAAATTAGATGCTTTTGTAGAAGAGCATGATTGACAACTATGATATTATCATAACTACCAGGAAGTAGAAAAACCATTCATATACACTACTATTTCTGTAAATCGACAAGATAGATGATTATGAAAAGTTGATCTCAAAGCGATAACAGATAAAAATCGATCATATGTAGATCGCATATTACAAGAAATAGAATCATTTGAGGAATACAATCTTAAGAAAATCGAGCATTTTATTTCTCGTGGTTTTAATATTACCATGGATATTAATCCAAAAGAATTAACATTACTTTGGTGAGATACATTTGGTTGGTCAGAAAAAGCATGTAAAGATTTACTTTTATCAAATGATGGTAGCTTTCCGATAGGAGTAAGAGATGCAACCAAAAGGCTTGTAGCTGTTGTTCTTTATAGTCATCAGCCTCATATGATTAATACTGGAGAATTGATCCAACATTGAGAAACTACAGAGGCAAGCACTCTTCTAGAGTATCAAGGAAATGGAATTATGCCAATACTAGTAACATGACTACATGTAAAGGTTCTTAGTAGATGAATAAAGAATGTTTATGGTGAATTGCGCGCAGTAGATATACAATGAGATAAGCCAAACTCTGTAAATCATTGACTAAAGAGTTGAAAGATTATTCATTTTCCCATACAATCATCACCACTACTTATAAATCATGTATCAATTGGATGAATTCCTGAAAGTTACAATATAAATCGTGAAATACAATGATATTTAGCATCACCAACGGAAGAACTTAGAAGCTTCTTAGTAGGATCTATGGATCCTACTAAGCTTACACAAAAACTCAGAGATATTTATACGAGCATTATCAATTAATTCTAAATTATGTATCCTTATAACTTATTATCTTCAAAAGTACATATATACCCAATTTTATCTTGAAAAGATACTATGCCTCATTTCTTTGACTATACTGACAATATTTTTAAGGAACTCCCCGTACGTGATACAAAATATATGCAACAATGGACGATGAACGTTCTCAAAGAAACTGGAAAGGAATGGTGAATTGCTGGGTATCTTGAAGATAGGTCACTTCGACTTCGTGGAACACACCTCATAGATGATTGAAGGATTTATCACCTTGGGGTCGATATTATTGTTCCTGCGGAAACCAGAGTCTTCTCACCACTTAATGGAGAAATAATAGAGCGTTCTGTAGAACTATGAAAGGCAGGTTACTGAGGATATCTCATTGTAAAGCATTCTATTTGAGGAGAAATTTTCTATATTCTTTATGGTCACCTTTCTCCAGAAAGCCTCTCTTCTACATGAACAATAAGAGGTGGCCAAGAGATTGGGAAAATCTGATCACCAGAAGTGAATGGGGATTGGACCACGCATCTTCACATGCAAGTACTCACTGAGATATGACTCAAAGAATGGAAAAGTAAAGGATATTGCTCGGTAGATGACTTGCCAATAATCAGAAATTATTGCCCTGATCCCAGTTTTTTGATTCGTTACTAACCTTATTATTTTACATGAACTCCTTGTACACTTTTGACTCTTGAAGAAATGGTCCTATAGCAACGATATTTTCCGGTGTTCATGGAAATGAAACATCTTGAGTTCGTGCAAATACCATGTTTATGAAAGAACTCCTGCAATGAAAAGTAAATCTACTTAATTGAAAAGTTAATCTTGTTTTGAGAGTAAATTAAAAAGCTGTTGCTAAATGAGTACGAGGAATAAAATACAAGGGTCTTCCCCAGTTGACGGTATTTACTTACCTAATATACTGGCTCTATGGAGACAAAAAACCTGTATCGAAAAAAATCCCGAATTTGAAACCAGAAAACAAGAGAAATTATCAAGTTCTTTTCACTGGATTTGC
>JAYRRZ010000091.1:0-1361 GCA_041909865.1 Candidatus Altimarinota bacterium
AGGATGTGTCGAGATATTGCAGTATTTTCTGAGAAGATTCTTGGAGAAACATTTGATATTACCAGGCTCTATGCTGGTATTGGAGATTTGTTTACGACGTGTAGTAGCTCTGAGAGCCGGAATCATTCGTTCTGAGTCTATTTTGCGAGAACCAGATCAATACAAGTGGCGGTTGATTTTATGAATACCTCTATAGAGTGACTCCATAGTATTCATGTGCTTCAGAATTTTCCTCTTTCGGAATTTACATTCCTCTCTGCTTTCCTCCGATTCTTCCATGATATTGAGATTTCTGAACAGAATTTTGTCCAGATATTTCTTCAAAATGATATATAGTGAGTGAAGAATGAACTTTTTTGATATCCCTAATAGAGAAAAGTTTCCAATATTTGCAAAATTTCTCACATCATGCTACCATAAGAAGGAATAGTTTATTCCTTCTTTTCTTTTGTATGGAAACACTTCAAAAAACTTCTTTTCCAATTTATCCTGCTCGATTTCCCTTTGCTCGTGGAATCGTACTCTGAGCACTTCTGGCAACATCACTCTCTGCTCTCCTTGTACAAGCATCAGGAGCTGATGGAATCTTCTGAGACTACTTCACTCGGATGATTGAAGGATCCTGAGGAACTGGAATGTGTCCAACAGGAAAGGTTGTTACAGGATTCTCTGTGAATACGTCTGACTATGGAACTCCTATTTGTGCTGATGCTCCAGGTTGAGATGGAGCTCCTATCTGAACCATTGCGGCTTTTAACTCTGCTACTTGTCCTGCTGGATGGTCTCCTGCCAATGGAACCAGTGGTACCCCTGATCTCAGAGGTGAGTTTATCCGTGGGCTTGATAGTGGAAGAGGGATAGATTCAGGGAGAGTGTTGGGGACTTGGCAGGATGCCTCCAAGGTTCCTGGTGCTGGTGGGAATCCAACTCCAATGTATATTCAGGGGAATAACTACGCATATGCTACCCATCCTACAACAACAGTTCCTATGACAACACATAATTTAGAGCAAATATCTAGCACATATTTTACCAGTTGAAATTGGTTACCATGATTTTCTGCTTATGAAACCACAAGTAATGGTACTGCAGTCTTCTGAAAGGTTCGCCCTCGAAACATCGCTCTCCTTTATTGTATGAAGACCAGTAATATTGTACCTACTCCAGCTGTCACTTGGTGAAATACCAATGCCGCTACACCAGCAGATGGAAATGTGGTTCAACTGACAAGTGGAAATGTAGGAATCGGAACCAGTAGTCCAACACAGAAATTGGATGTGGAGTGAAATGTTCGTATCAATGGTACTGCCAATGTCTCCAATGCTAACATTGGACAGGTGGATACCAATCGGATTTGTCTC
>JAYRRZ010000092.1:0-2041 GCA_041909865.1 Candidatus Altimarinota bacterium
AGCAGGAGGGGCTCTAGCTTCTCTAGCTAGATCAATAGTTCCCGATACTATTGAGCCGGAGTTTCTGAAGACTGCTGAGGAAGCCGGGCTGGCTGGGTATACTGAGGGGATGAAGGCTGTTGAGGAAGATAAGAATCTTCAAGCGGCGGTTCCGGGAATTGAGGATATCAGATTAACTGAGGAGGGTGGGTTAAGTAGGCTTGGGGATTGGGCAGCAGGCCAACTCGGGGAAGGGCTTCCCATGATATTGTCTTCTATGATAGGTGGTGGGGTAGGAGCTGTTGCTGGAAAAGCCTTGGTAAGCTCTGGAGTCAAAGCTGTCGCTAAGGGAGCTATGGAGAAAGTTGTTGCGGGGCAAGCTGCGAAGGAAGCGGCAGCTCTTACTGGAGAAGAATTGGCAGCCCTTTCAGCGACAAATACTGCTGTCACTACAGGAGCAACTCTTGGTGCTGGTGCGGTTAGTTTGGGAATGGAGACTGGAGAGATCTTTGGGGATACTTTTGATCGGACAGGGGAAAAGGCTCCATTATCTTCTTTTGCATTTGGAGCAATTGCAGCTTCTCTTGATGTGCTACCCACGATTCGAGTGCTCAAGGGTCTTGGCGTCGGAAACCTTGCCAGGAGGGGAATAGGAGAAACCATCGCTAATGACCCAGCACTGTGGAAAAGATTGCTTAAAGAACTTCCGAAAGCCGCTGCACTAGAGGGAGTGACTGAGGGATTACAAGAGTTGGTTGAGGAAGCTGGTGTTCAGTGGGTGGATAAGAATGCAAAGTTTTTAGATTTCTCGAAAGAGAAGTATATGGAAGCTCTGAATGCAGCAGCGGCTGGTGCCTTGTTGGGGGCAGTTGCCTCTCCTTTGAGTGCCGGAAGAGGAGTTTCAAGAACTCCCGGAGGAGTAAAGGCAAAAGACCAGATTCCGACCGAACCTGCTTTAGCTCCAGAGAATGTACAGGTGGCACAGGAAGAGATTCCGATACCACAACCTGTAGTAGAAGAGAGTCCAATCCTGCAACCAGTAGTGTCAGAGGATCAATTGGTTCCGGGAATGGGCCAAGGACTAGAAACTCAATTAGCTCAAAGACCAGAAGACCTTCCTGCCTCGACTCCTCAGAAGCAAGAACAAGAAAATCCTCTGATTCCGTCTCGGTCTGGATTGGAAGAAGCCATCTCTTCTATCAAACAGAACAAAGCTTCTGGGAACCAGTGGCTGAATATGCTGAAGGGGAAGGAAGGAGTAAAGGCCGAGGAAATTGCCGATACAGAATTAGAACCTTGGTTGATGAATCAAGGAACTGTTGCCGTTTCTAAAGAGAAAATACTTGGGTTCTTGGGGAGTAAGAGGCCACAGATTGGGGAAGTAGCTTCTACTATGGAGAAGAGTAATCAGATTGAAGTAGAACTAAGAAGATTGTACGAAGAAATGGGTTCTATTTCAATGGAGATGAGTCGTGTACAGAACGAGAGAGATAAAAAGATATATAAAAACCCGAGAAAGAAGGATCAGATTAATGCGGAATATAGAGAACCCCTAGCACAACTAGAAGCACAGCAAGAGAGCCTAGCGCAAAGACGAAATGAGTTAATGATACTAAAGAGGGATAGTACCCCCATACATGAGGATCGTAGGGATCTTCGTCTTCCCGGGCCGTCAAAGAACTATCAGGAGCTTTCCCTAACTCTTCCAAATGCTGAACCTTTCAGCGGGGAGGATTTGATACATTTCGGAGAGAAGACAGGACAGAAAGGTTTGTCTTGGATTCGAGGGGATGAGAGAACTGATGTAGAGGGAAAGACAGGATTCTTGGTTGATGAGGTACAATCGAAGAGGCATCAGGAGGGCAGGAGAACAGGATATAATAATCCTGCCTCTATTGAAAAAGAAAGGGCACGGCTGTTAGAGGAGGAAAATAAAAAGGCAGAGTCCCTTGTGGTTAAAGAGAGAGTCTATGACCGAAAGCTTCTTTCATCGTACATAGACACCATAGAAAAATTTTATCCTAACTCAAACTTAGAGAAACCTGTCGATGACTTTCTTAAT
>JAYRRZ010000093.1:0-3690 GCA_041909865.1 Candidatus Altimarinota bacterium
ATCTTGTAGGCTTCGTTTCATCCAAATATCCCAGAACTCGGGTACTCTTGATGCGATGAGTCCAGCTTGTAAATACTTCTCTTTGGGTACAGTCTCTAAGCTAACTGACTCGTAATCGTTCATATTTACGACTGAGCCAATCTCGTAATCAGTGGTAAAAACTTCGTCAAGTCTACCTAAGACAATTTGGTCAACATCCATGTTAATAACGCACTCGTATTCATCGGTTAAAAGCTTGGCAAACATCGGCTTTGCATTAAGCCAGTTTACCGTATGACCATCAATAATCTCGTTTACTTTGTCTTGTCTGAAAATCACTAACGGTATATCAGGATGAAACCGCTTAAATGAGTTGATAAACTCTGGCGTACCTACGGGAGTGTAGTAGTTATCTGATACGAATGAGTAAACGACAAATGGTTTTTTCATTTTGTAAAAATAAATAGTATTTCGCTACAGTTGTAGCGTCTAGCCGTTTTGAACCCAATATCTCTCATAATTGGTAAGAACTTAGGATAGTCGTGTTGGTGGAAAGCTATTTCTATGCAATCAACTTTCTGCATAGCATCAGCAAAATCTTTTGATGGAATCACTATTTCTTCACCGCCCTCAATATCCATTTTACAAAAGTCTACGTGCTTAATTCCTGCTTCCTTAAAGAATGACTTGAAAGTTTTAACCTGTACTTTATCGACTGTTTCGTTAGAGAATCCTACTGTTAATGAATTGCACGTTAGATTAGATGGGTTGTGATGAAAGTCCATCTCTCCATCTCGATCAGCAATAGCATAATTAAAAATCTCTACGTTATCCCACTCGTTAAACTCTTTGTTCTTTTTGAGGGCTTCAAAGTGTTCTTTGCTTGGTTCTACTGCGTAGACTCTGCCATGTTCTCTTAGGTGTTGCGTAACCACTCCAATATTAGCCCCAGCGTCTACAATAATAGGGTCTTTCTTGGTGTGGTCGAGCATATTCACCACATCTAAATACACCCCATCAAAGTAAATCTCGTTATAAATATAGGGAATGTACAAAGAATCAAACGGAATGGGATTGTCTTTTGTACCTTTAGGGTAAAATAATGCACCAAGTGACATACTGCCTTTCTATCTTTTTAATGATAAGAAACTAGGATTTCTACTATTGATTATTGTTGCAAGAATTGCGGGAATATCGTCTTTACTGTCTGGGTAGTATTGCGTGACGTTCTTCATGGGAGTAAGAAAGTCTTTAATATCAGAAGCATCGTGACTGAACCCATCGTGGGCGTAGTCCTTATCTCTACCACTACCTACCATGTGAACGGGTATGTTTTCGTGATTCATGTAGGTTCTGATTGTTTCAAATCCCCTCAAAAAGAATGGGGTTATCGTGTAACAGAATGGAATCTTGCCCTCAAGTGCTAAACCGACTCCAATATCAAGTAAAGCTTGCTCGGCGGCTCCGGTGTTTATAAACCTCTCGGGAAAGTCGTTTTTAATCGTGTCTAGCAGTCCATACCCTAGATCGCCAGTTAATAGATAAATGTTATCGTTCTGCTTCATCTGTTCGTGAAGTGCTTGTGCGAATGCTCGTCTCATATTCCAACCTCCTTAGCTTGTTCGTCTGTCATCACTACGTAATGTGCTTGTAATCCCTGAAGAAAGTCTGGGTAGTTAAACATATTTACTTTAATAATTAGCGTGGGATAAAAGAGTTGTAAGCGTTTCTCTAGGATTTCAATATCTACCTTGCCATACGCTCCATACCCATTACAAAGGATGGCAACTCGTAGATTCTCTAGTCTCAAGTCTCCAGCGATTCTGAGTGATTCCCACACACTACCCTCTGCCGACTCTCCATCAGAGATAATTACATAGACGTTACGAGTCTTATCAGCTATCGCCATACCTACAGCTAAACCGATGCCATGACCAAGTGAGCCGGTTGAAGCCCATATTCCTCGCTCCATATCACGATCGGGGTGTGTACCGTACTTTTTAACTAAATCCTCAGCATCACCAAACCCCCACGCTTCCAACACTACGTATTGAGCAAGCCCCATGTGTCCACTACTTAAAATAAATGGTTCGTTAGGTTTCTTAACTTTGTAAATCGCTTCAATCGCATTGACTGCGGTTACGCACGATCCAATGTGACTTAATTTATGTTTATGTGAGAGTTCTAAAACCCTTTTCTCGAGATATGACATTATTTTCCCTCCTTTATTACTCTGGTTAAGCCCTCCTGTAGCCCTATTTTCGGCTTCCAGCCGATACTCCTTGCCTTTGTGTTGTCGCAAACCCAACTTTGAGAATCAAAAACTCTCATTTGATCTACGTGACGCTTGTAAGCGGTTTTTTTCATCACTTTTTCAATTAAATTGACCAATTCCTCGTTAGATGTTTGGATTCCTGTACCAAAATTAAATATCTCCCCTGCCTTTGGGTTCTGAGCAAGTAGTAATAACCCATCAATGAAATCATCTACGTGAATAAAGTCATGTACTCCCGGTGCGATGTTTATTGCCTTATCTAAAAGTAAGTTTTTAATGATCGTAGGGATAAATCGGTGCTCTGGTTCGTACTTCCCATAGACTGAAAATGGTCTTGCTATCACTACTGGCACTCCGTAACTGCGGGCATACGCTTGACACAAGAGGGTACAAGCTCCCTTAGTAGCTTCGTACATTGTTCGAGGATTAAGATAATCCACTTCGGTCATTGGGTGGTCTTTGGCTCCATACTCAGAAGACGATCCAACATAGATAAACGCTTTTAATTCGGGTAGTTTTCGTGCTTCCTCTAGTAGTCTATGAGTTAAGAGGATGTTTGATTCAATCATTCGCTCATCGACATAAATCTCGCCAGCTAAATGAAAGATAACCTCGGGCTTGAACGTACTAACAACAGCAGTATCTTGTCCTTTGTTGTATAAATAGATTCTTCCGTTTAACCTTTGATTAAGATGTGTACCAATGAATCCAGATGAACCTGTGAGAAAATATTTCATATCATTCCATATTTGGCTGAGTCTTTTTTGATGTTGTCGGCCTTAATCAAAAACTCCATATATGCTGCTACTCTGCCGACTCTTGATGCCGCTCTATCTTCAGGGTCTACGTTAATCATCTTTTCTATAGACTTTAGCTTTTTACTTACTGCCTGAGTTGAGTTGTTAATCTCACCAGTCTTCACTAAATGAGTTAGATAGGTGTTAATCGTCTCGACTTCTTTGGTATAAAGATCGCCAGTGTTCCAGTAACGACCCAATTCAAAATAGTCAACTGGATAGGGATTGCCCTTTTTACTCTCATAGTCTGTAAATGGTGGTTCTACGTTTGTAGGTACTTGAGTAATATCCTTAGTCTGGTTTTCAATCGGGGTACTCTGAGAAGTGTTTGAGTCAGTTGTAACTGGCTCTCGATACGTGTTATCTGTCATTCTTTAATGCCTTATGGGAATCTACATACGAGTGAATATCTTTGATAGTTTCGTGATCTTGGTTACGAGTAGCTTTAATTAAAGACTCTCGCATTGACTTGATTCTTCTGTCTTCGTGTTTTAATTGGGTGATTGATTTCCTTATTGCTCTGCGTTCGGTGTCGTTGGTTGCAGTTTTGAGTGAACGATTGAGACTGTTTATATCTGCCTCTCGACCTACATCAGAAAAGTTAGTGTTTCTAAGTTTGAGTGAGATTGTTTGTCGGTA
>JAYRRZ010000094.1:0-39373 GCA_041909865.1 Candidatus Altimarinota bacterium
AATATTTAAGCATATAGATTATATTCCAGATTTTCTATCAAAAAGAATATCAAACGATAATTCCGAATTTATCCAGCCCTTTATGTGTTCTATGTACTTAGGTTATTATAATGGACCTATTAAATTTGTAGATGGGGAAAGCTCTGGTATAGAAGTATTCTCACTGGAAGAAATTAAAGAGGAAATAGCTAAAAATCCAGAGAAATTTACAGAAGATGTACTCTTTATGATCAAAAAGTATGAAAATCTATTAGTTTCTATATAAAATAGGTTTTTAAATTAAAAAAATGGCAAAACGTTGGAAAGTAGTTAAGGTTCTCTCAAAATAAACATTATCCGCATAATACTACCATGAATATAGTAATTACTATCAAGAACTATGTTGAAAATGAATGCAAGAAGCCAAGTAGCAAATATGGCTATGAGCCGTTTCCTTTTCATTTTGTTCCTATGGCAAAGTATGCTGAAGAGCTCGCTGAAGAATTAGGAGGAGACAAAGAGATTATTATGATTGCAGCTTGGTTACATGATATTGGCTCGATACTCTATGGGCGTGAGGATCATCATATTACTGGAGCAAAGATTGCTGAAGAAAAATTAATGAAACTGAAGTATCCAGTAGAAAAAATAGAAATAGTTAAGAAATGTATCTTACATCATAGGGGTTCCATGCAAAATGACAGGAATAGTATTGAAGAGCAAATAATAGCTGAAGCAGATGTTATGAGTAATTTTGATAATATCTCTGGTATATTCAAGGCCGCTTTCGTATATGAAAATATGACACAAGATGAGGCAAAAGATTCTGTGAAACAAAAACTCGAAAGAAAGTATAATCAACTTCATTTTGAGAAGTCAAAAGATATTATTCGACCAAAATATGAAGCGGCTATGTTGTTATTGTCTTAGTATACAGCAAAAATTTACCAAAAAAATTCATATATGGAGCATATAATTAAGACAGCAGGAGTTCTACTTTTTCAAGACAACAAAGTTCTTATGGTTCGTCATGGAGCAATGGCGGGCCACTTGAATGATACGTATGGGATTCCAGCTGGAAGAATCGAACCAGGAGAATCCAGCATTGATGCTGCGGTAAGAGAACTCTTTGAAGAAACCAACCTAAAAACAGAAGCGAGATTCTTAGTCAAAGTTCCCGAGGAGTACACCGCTGCTATTGAGCGTAAAGACGGGAGTATAAAAAACTATAGCGTAGATTCTTTTTTGTGTATGAGCTGGGATGGCGAACTAAAAGCCAATGAACAAACCATTCCTCTCTGGGTAGACATTGATGAGGTTGATATACTCAAACTCCTCCCTAATGTGAAAAAGATAATCTTTGATGCTTTGAAGCTGAAGCAAAACGGTGTAACCACAGAGTAAAATGATAGAATTTCATTTACTTCAATACACTAATATCCTACAGAATAGGTTTTCTTTGTTCATGAAATATAGCTATCTTCTTCAAGCATGATGGGCTTGTAGGTAATATTGATATTGGAACCACTGAAGGTAGCGGTATCGATTTTTACATGAAGTCATCCCTGATCTTCGAGAGTACATTCATCGAAGATTTTTTTGGTTTTTCCATCCCGATAGTACCAGACAGAGCTATTACAGTAGAGTCCAGGATTGCTCACCATAAAGATAATTCCCTTCCCCTTTGAGAATCGTATCTGAGTTGTGGTTCCGATGATATGATGAAAAAATCGGTTCATCCCGATATCATAGATTGATACTGTGTGACCGTCGATACTCGGTCAGAAAAAGAGTATATAGTCTTTTGGATAGTAGCGCATCTCTTCTATGAGGCATTGTCTCAGATAGTTCTTGCCGAGTTCATTTTTGGTTTTTATATCTTTGGTATGACTCTTGCTAGAATTGGCACAGTCTGGTTGCTTGGTAACCATGCTTCGGAGGAGGATATTTGGGTACTCAATATTTGGATAGGTTTTGATGATATTACCATGATAGAGAATCATAGTCTCGGTATCGGTTTGTTTGAAAGTGATTCCTGGAGAAAATATTTTTTTGTTCTCGATGAATTCACTGATTCGACCACTTTGCACAAGGACATCTTCTTCCGTGGCAGACTCAAGACGAACTTCCTTGGTGATAAGTTGATATTTATTATTGACGAGATTGAGGGTATAGGGAAAAAAGAATGAATTTCCTTTTGGGAAAACTTTTCGTTCTACCTTGAAGGATACGGTTTTATTCTTTTTGTAGGTCATCATATTTCTGGTGTAGCACTCTTTTTCATCCGAAGCTGGGTACTCATCGAGAACCTTGTTGACATTGATACTCTCTCTGGTAGAAAGATCAAACAGAGCATCTTGTGGAGGATTACAGCGTTTACTGATATTTGGCTTGATGAAGGTGTAGGCAAGGTATCCATCTTTTTCCCAGAGGATTTTGCCATAGGATTTCCCTGTTCTATCCTGAATCGGGAGAAAGTTGACCTTGAATCTGGCACAATCAAACTCGACGAGAGAGCTTCATTGGCTCTGGATGAATCCACTATTGGTAAGAGGAGAATTAGTCCATCGTCTATACGTATCTCGTTCAGAGCTTGAGCGAAATTGGTGGATAAAATAGTAGAGTTTGTTATTGTATTTGACAAAAGAATCTACATAAGGAATCTCTCATTTCCATAGGATATAGAGTGGTTTGTTATTGAGTCCGTCGGGCTGATTACAGGCCACCTGCTTCGAAATACCTATTGCATGAGTAGTGAGAGGAACAAGAAAGAAAACAAGAATGGCGAGAAAAAGCCTCTTCACAATACGTTATAATACTTTATCAATTAATCCATATTTTAGTGCCGCCTGTGCAGTCATATAGTTGTCACGATCACAGTCTTGGCGAACTTTATCGATATCTTGTCCAGTATGGTCTGCGAGGATACCATAGAGAACTTCCCCTGTTTTCATAATATGATCTGCGGCAATCTTGATATCTATGGCCTGTCATTCCATGCCACCGAGTGGCTGATGAATCATTATTTCTGAGTGCTTGAGAGCATAGCGCTTCCCTTTTGCTCCTCCAGCGAGAATGATGGATCCCATAGATGCGGCGAGTCCAACACAAACCGTGATAACATCTGGTTTTACATGTTGCATCGTATCGTAGATAGCGAGACCAGCCGTGACATGTCCACCTGGACTATTCACATAGAGAGTAATTGGAGCTTTTGAATCCGCCTTTTCGAGATAGAGAAGCTGAGCAATCACGGTATTGGCAACGGCAGAGTCAATCGCATCCCCGAGGAAGATAATACGATCTTCGAGAAGACGAGAATAGATATCATAGGCTCGCTCTTGTCAACCAACTTTATCGATAATAGTAGGAACAAGAAAATCAGTAATAGGTTTTCTTATTTTTGGAGCTTTCGTTTTTTTGGACATATAGTAAAGAATAATGATTACAAAAGGGATTATATGATTTTTCATCAAGTTTGCAAAGAATTGGAAAAATTATTTGCCAAAAATACATAAGATATGGTATAATATACGAGTTATAGTATAGAATCATGACAGAAAATCCATCGCATAACATCACTCCTTCAACTCCTAGACCATCTATTGATTCACTAGAACCAAGAGAAGGCTTATCAAAACCTAAAGACAATATGAGAGATGCTTTGGGAAGATTGGTCTTATCAATTCGGCCAAATCCTGATCAGGAGAAAAAGATGATTCCATCAGATATGCCCATAAAAAATGAATGAGAGTACCGGGAAAAGTATGGAGTTTTTACCGATACTCTTGGTAAGCAATTTGGTCTATGAAACGGCGATCTTATAAATGCTGTGGTGCGCAAAGAATCCGTATTTTGAAACCAACTTCTTCATAATAATTCTGGATCGACGGGCATAATGATGCTCACCTCCGCACCATTTAGAGATATGATGGAATCTCATCGTATCGGAAGAGTCTATGCCCCTGTTTTTTCTTGATTGGATGTTTCAGAGCTCAAAAGTATTCCTTTTGGACAAGAAAAGAGTCAAGTAAATGGAACGCAGAAAACCATAGGGGAAACCCTTCCTGGTTCGGTTTGGATGAGTTTGAACCGCTTGAGTGACCTCTCTGAGATTATCCAATCACCCAATGAGAAGAATGAAGCTCAGATGGCTAAAAAGGAATTTGCGGATATTATTCAAAACCTTTCTAGATATGAAATGAAAGATAGAGGGAACTATTTCAAACACACACTTAATCTCGTTATATGATCTGCATACTTGGCTCAGTTGAACACACGGTACCGTGGAAATATTAAGACTATCGCTGAAAGGTACAATGGGAATACTGCGCTCTGAAAAAATGGGGAACCCATATATAAAACATATGCACGAGATATATCTCGATACTATAAGCAAGAGTCTACTAGAGTAGCATAAAGAGAAAATTTGGTTTTCTCCTGATATCATATATACTCGATTCTTATGAAGATTCTTCTCTTTCACGATACATTTCTCATGAAGTGAGGTGCAGAGCGTATGAATATCGAGATTGCCAAGATTCTTGGGTGCGATATTGCAACGGCGATATGGAAATCTGATTGCTACGATGCTCGTAGCATGGGGTTTCAGTGAAGAGTATTTGAAGTATTTTCTGAGTTTCAGAAGTGAATGCTTGGATTCCTCAGGATGAAATGGAGATTCTTCCGGTCATGAAAATTGCTTCGAGAATATGATGCTGTGTTTTTTTCCAATGAGGCAATCTCGGGAATTTGGTCTATAAAACCTGGAACAAAGACTTACTATTATGCTCACTCGATTTCACGGCATCTCTTCGATCTCTATGATCAATATCTTGCAAAAGTTCCATGGTATGCAAAAGTTCCCTACAGGATTATGGCGTATCTTCTCAAGAGACTCTATATTGCAGAAGTAAAACGTATTGATATAATTTTTGTGAACTCAACGAAAAACAAGGAACGAATAAAAGATTGGTTTGGTCGTGATGATGCGATTGTCCTTTATCCGCCAGTAGATACAGATACATTTTACTTTGTGAATGATACATGATGAAAGACAGATAAAAATAAACAGGAAATCTTCCATCTACCATTTACCAGTAACAATTATTTCCTCTCCTTCTCGCGCCTCACTCACGCGAAGCGGGTGAATCTGATTATCGAGGCATTCAGGGATTTACCAGAAAAGAATCTCCTGATTCTCTATGGGGAGCATGATTCTCAAAAGGAAGAATTTATGAGGTTAGGAGCATGATGTCCCAATATCTCATTTCTTCACCTTTCTGATAATCGTCTTCTTCCTGCTGTTATTCGATGAGCTATTGCCACTATTGCAATTTCTCGCGAAGAGGATTTTGGTATGGTGGTAATCGAGAGTATGGCTTGTGGGGTTCCTGTTATTGCTGTTGATGAGGGCGGATATCGAGAGACGATACTCGATGGAAAAACGGGAAGATTGATTGCAAATGAACTATGTATATGAGGCGATTCATCATTGATATCAGGACTCAAGGACATAGTCAAAAATGCACACCCTGAAGAATGGAGCTTCATGAAAGATGATTGTGTTAATCGTGCCCAGGTTTTTTCTCTTGAGAAATGTAGGCAACAATTAGAACTCTATTTCTAGCAAGTTCGGAGAAACTAGTAGTTGGGGGGACAAAGTAACTTTTTTTCATTATCTTGATACTATGATTACTGGGGAGTGGGTTTTTGGTACGGCTTCTTGGCACCGTACAATAGAAAATATTATTAATACCTAAGACATCGGTTATGTGAAGATATGGTAAAGAGTGTTATAGGATGTTCATTTCTTCCTATGAAGGTAATTTCTCCAAACGAAAGGAATTCCTGGGTTCCAATATATATTTTGGAATGATTTATTATAATTTGTACAGTATCTATAGGTATTGTTTATTAGAGTTTCCGAGTATAATTCATATACTTTATTTCTTATTTTTCTTTTATGAAGTACCTATTTTCTCTTGTAATTGTATGATTAGTGGCATTTGCTGGGATCACATCAGTGGATGCACATTCTCATGAAACTAAGACTCCTATTACTCTCTCAGGACTTACTCTCTCAGGACAATACAAAAATAAAGAAGCTATTATGAAAGAAGTTAAAGAGCATATCAAGAATCAACGCGAGATGAACAAAAGTAATTCTGGCGCAATGATATCTTCAGGACAACTTGCATGTGTACGCACCGCTCTTGTAAAACGTGAATCCGCAATTCTTGCAGCGAGTACAGTTCATGCTGCTGCTACCAATAGTGGTCTTACTACACGAGCGTCATCTCTCTACAAGGCATGGACTCTCGCGAATAACAAAGAAAGAAAAGCGGCAATCAATTCTGCTTGGGATAGCTGGGAGAATCTTGCAAAATCAGCCAGTGATATTCATAAGAAGGCTCGTGATGCAGCATGGAATACTTTTAGAACCGAGGTAAAAGCTTGTAAATCTCAAGAAGCTCTTGTTGAGAGTGATAGAGAAAATCGATAATTCCCTATTCATTGGAAAGCATTTCAAAAATCCTAGGTTTTCCTAGGATTTTTTATATAAAACTTGCTTTTTCAATTATTCCGCTATAATATAGTCGTTTATTCTCTATCTATACTTATATGGCAGAACGTTCTCTCGTTATCCTCAAGCCTGATACTGTACATCGTGGTCTCATTGGTCAAGTTACTGCTCGTATTGAGCAACGTGGTTTCAAGATTGTTGCTATGAAGATGGATCTTGTTTCTCGTGAGAAGCTTGATGAGCACTATGGACACCTTACTTCCAAGCCATTTTATCCAGAAATCGTTGCTTATATGACTATGGGGCCAGTAGTATTTCTCATCGTAGAAGGTGACAATGCGGTTGGTGGTATGCGTCAACTCTGTGGTGCTACTGATCCAGCTCAGGCTGAGATGGGAACTATCCGTGCTGATTTTGCCACTACTATCCGCTACAATCTCATCCATGCTTCTGATTCTGTTGAGAGTGCAGAAGTTGAAGTAAAACGATTTTTTGCAGAGTCTGAGATTTGTTCTTTTGAGAGAAAGGCTATCTAATACCTCTATAACTTTTATATCTAATAACTTTTTAAAAACATGGGAACACCAGAAGCATCAGCAGAATTTCCAGAAGGGATTAATACAGTACTTTTTAATGATGAAGAAATTGGGCTTCTTAAGAAGTTAGCTGCAAAAAAAAATCCAATTCCTGCAGATTTACTTACATGAGATACGAAAAAACTTATTCTGCGTATTTTAACACTTCCTTCATCCGAAAGTACAGGAGTCAGCTTCATAGGAAGGCGACCATGAGTATCATTTGATGGTGATGTAGCATGATTTGCAGATCCTCAAGCTCCTATCAAAGTTGCACTTCCTGTGGATGAAAAAGGGGAAGTAATCTTAATCACTCCTGCTGCGGTTGAAGCATTCAAGAGCCGACGATCTAATGCGTAGTTCCAATAATTACTCAACTTCCCTCTTCTGTGTCTTCGCGGACCCAAGAGAAACCCGAAGAGTCGACACCTATTTGTCGGCTCTTTTTCCAGAACGGTCTCGGAGCTATCTCCAGAAAATGATAGAGAGCGCTCAGATTACAGCGAATGGAGAATCATTTACCAAGAATAAAAAAATCTACCGAGGAGATGTAATCGAAATCAAGTGGAAAATAGAATCTATGGAGCTCTCTGCAGAGGATATCCCTCTATTTGTTGTATTTGAGAATGATGATTTTGCTATCATCAACAAAGATGCTGGTATCAATACACATCCAACTCCTGGAGAGGAGTGACGAAAGTGAACATTGGTCAATGCACTGCTTCATCATTTTCAAACCCTCTGAGTGAGAAATGATGAGACAAGAAACAATCCCCGCGAACAATTATTACCTTCTCAAACATCAAACATCAAACACCAATCTCCTTCAATCATCAATGGAGTTGAGCGACCTGGTATTGTTCATCGTCTTGACAAGGACACGAGCGGTCTCATCATCATCGCAAAAAATGACAAAGCCATGCACGCGCTCCAACTCAAAATTGCCAAACGTACTATACAGAAAACCTACCTTGCTCTTGTATTGTGAGTGATAAAAAATGAAGAAGGCTACATTGAGTCTTTTATCGGGCGAGATCCCCGAGATAGGAAGAAGATGACTACGGTAGATCCAGTGAACCCAAAGCTCGCAAAAACCCGATTCTATAATCGATGAGTGATTGATGGAAAATATACCCTCCTAGAAGTAGACCTCCTCACAGGTCGAACCCATCAAATCCGCGTTCATCTCTCCTCTATCTGATTCCCCATTCTCGGAGACAAAATTTATGGAAATGCCAAAGCAAACATTGAAGTTTTTGAGAAGTATTGACTTACTCGCCAATGGCTCCATGCATATAGGTTGGAATTTTCCCTTTTTGGAAAGGACTATTCTTTTACGGGTAAACTCAAAGAAGACCTGGAGAAAATGGTAATATTTCGGTAGATATATCAAGTATATCTCTTCTAGAATCAGGTACTTCTCATTTGTTTTGCTTGTTTCATACTTGGGATTGCCTTTTTCATCTTTTCTCCTATACTTCTCTGCCATATGAGTATCCATCAAGACCGAGTTGCCGAGGCAATTCGCACCATCGCGAGTGAGGAGATAATCCGTTTCTTGGAGTTTTCTTCTCATGATTTTTGAGTTGTGAGTGTAACAGATAGTATCGTTTCTCGTGACGGGGAATATGCCGATCTCATTGTCTCTTGTACCGAGAATCTCGAATATCTTCCGAAATTCCTGAAACAACTCGCTCATCCGATTCATCTCCGCGTGAGTCGTGAACTTGGGATGAGACGGACTCCGAAGATACGATTCAGAAAAATCAAAAACCAAAACAAACCAGCAGATATTCTCTCCATCATAAATGAGCTCGATAGGCAATATGGACTTTCTTCTGAAAATACTTAATCGCATCCTCAGAAACGGAGGAGAAAAAAGTTTTCGTCATCAAGTTCGTGAAGAAAAAAAGAAAAAATATTTATTTCGAAATGAAGATACTCTCAAGCATACATCTTCTCGAAATACATTCTTCCGAAAAAAGAAACGGGAAATTTTTAATTTTGCTCAGATTCTGTGAGGATCTTTTGAGTTCTTTCATGACCATTTACGAGAATCGCCGATTCTCGGATATCTTGGGGTGTTTATGATTTTTCTCTCTGGGTATATTGTTGTGTTCTCTCCGTATTTTAAAATTAGTCCGAACAATGTTCTCATTGAGGCTGATACCCCGTGAATAGATGTCAATATTGCCTACAGAACCCTCGAAGATGTCTATGGAAGAAGCATCTTTCTCCTCGATGAAACCACCATTGCCACCAAGCTCAAAGAGAGTCTGAAGAATATTGCGCGTATTCGGATTGATACCCTCTATCCAAATGGAATAAAGGTGATTATTAGTGGTTCGCCAATTCGATATATTGCATCTATTACATGAGTAGAAAAACGTTATGGATTGAGTGAAAATGGCGTACTTGTTCCTGAGTCGGCCGTCAATTCTGGTTCCACAGATACCATAGAGATTGGATCGGAAGTACTCAAATCAGAGATATTTCTCAATTACAAACAAGTAGTTTCTGATGAGAAAATGATCTATATTGGAAAAGTCTTACAGATTTTCCGAGAAGAGTGGCCAGATTTGATTCTCGGAAAGAGTCGATATTTTATGCTGGAAAATGAATTCCATATCTCACTTGAGAGTGGAACAAGGATTCTATTTACATTTCAGAATCAGAACTCTATTAACTACGTACAGACGCTTGAGTTTATCAAGATTCAGACACTTTCACTCAAAAGCTATATACAAGCCCACAAAAAAGAAATCCTAGATGGAAATATTTCGTATATTGATGCGCGAATTCCATCAAAACTCTTTGTATGTCGTGATAAAGCCGTATGCAAGGAGAACCTGATAATGATTTATGGTCAATCATATGCGGAGTAATAGGTACACCCCAATGATTGAATCCATCATTGATCTCTATGGATGAAAAAAAATAGAGCTCGATTACGAGACTCCTTTTCAGCTTCTTTGCGCAGTGATACTATCAGCACAAACTACGGATAAACAAGTCAATAAAATTACTCCCCCATTTTTTGATCGTGTCCGTGAGGCAAAAGATGTTACCACGCTCTCCATTGAGACAATCGAAGAATACTTCAAGTATGTGAACTTTTTCCGGAATAAGTCAAAATTTATCAAGCTCACTGGTGAGAGACTTGCACGAGAATATAACGGAGTTATCCCCAATGATCTCACTCTCCTCCAGACTTTTCCTGGGATTGGCATCAAGACAGCAAAAGTAGTGCTTTCGGTTCTCTATGATATGCCGTTTGTCGGGGTAGATACCCATATTCATCGCGTCATGAATCGTACGGGTATAGTACATACAAAAACTCCAGAACAAACTGATAAAGAGATTGATCGTATTTTTGATAGAGAAACAAAAAAGAAAATGCATCATCCAATGGTACTTTTTGGTCGGTATATCTGTATTGCAAGAAGACCAAAATGTAATGATTGCCCTATTCGCATGATGTGTTCTTATAACAATAAGACCATGTAGTTCCATAGTCTTATTGTCTTTCGGGTTTATGAGAAATCCGATTCTGTAATGGTACGCAGTCAATATATCACATAATCAGCGGGTATGAGTCTGGTTTCATCGACTCAAGCCTTCTTGCAAGCGAGTGAGAAGTATGCGGCAGGGGTTGATCCAACATGCACCATGTGAGGCAGGATAATCGACATGACACCGAGATTCTGAGAAAGAAAGAGTATCCCTTCTTTGGTGATATCAAGCTCATTGATGTTTTTGAGAAGTCGTCTATTTTTTGACACAAATGTATCGGTCCGAATATAGATTTCTTCGAGAAATTCTGGAGTTTGGAGTTTCTCCAGAAAACGCGCATCCTTTAAGCAAAGCAGAGTGTTATCGATGCATTCAAATGCGGTATTTTCCTTTTTACACTGGATTCTCCCACTTGATGCAATAACAGAACCGTTATGATAAAGCGTAACAAAAACGGAATCCTTTGTTACAAGATGGGGAGTGACATCCGCTGGGAAGTCCGATTGTGTAATAACCCTTTTTTCTTTGATGTAGATTTCTAGAGTTTTTCGTACGAGTGCGTGCATTATTGTTTTTTTGTTAAGAGAGTTTCTTCGACATCCTTTTCTATTTTCTTTTCTTCATGTTCAATACTTGCAAACGTGTTTCCAATTGGGTCACTTCATGATGTGAGATAGAGCTGATAGTATCAGGCAAGAATTCCAAACGCAATAACCGTAGTAACAAAAAAGCTAAGAGCCGAAAGTGCCATCAATACAAACAACGTGCTTCCAGAGGTGGTGAAGTGTACGTATATCCATCCTATGATGACTGATGTACTAATCAGTGCGAAGAAATCAGCATAGAATATGAGGAGAGAATATCGGTACTGATTCAGAATCCCCGTCAGAAGAATAAGTCAGAATACGTTGAAAACAACATGAAAAGCAAATACTCCAAGTACCGAACGTGTTCATGGAATCACCCCGGTCACCAAGGGATATAAAAGAATCATTACCATGAAGAGTATGATAGAAAAAACAGAAATCTGCACAAAAAGAGTCTTGGTCTTTGTATAGATCTGTGGAAATATAGTGGACAATCCCCACATATAGAGGTAGTCTGCGAAGGTGAGACAGAAAAAGGACACCATAGCAAAAAGCATTGGTGATGCTCCGCTTTGGACTGAGAAATGGCTCGAGGTAAGAAATGCAAAAATTAGAACCCCAACTCATGCAAAAAACCCGGTCACAATAGAAACAAGAATCATGAGTAAGAAACCGATAAGATCAATTTTTGGTGGTCAAAGCACTTCTTCTAACGAAAGTGTCAAGTCTCTGAAGGAACTATTTTGGAGTTCTTGCATAGTAGTAAATCAGTATAAGAATTATTCCTGTTGAGATAAATATATCCGCAATATTGAAGACAGCAAAATATTTTATTGCAATAAAATCAATCACATATCCTGTGACAATTCTTTCATACCCATGAGAAATTGCTCCAGAGAGCAGGAGAGCATATCCAGTATCGAGGAGGCGCGATTTTTTTCTTCCTTCGGTATTGCTATAGTAAATAATGATGGCAATGATGAGAACGAGTGTCAGTATCTGAAGAGTGAGTCATTGGATGGGGAGAGAAAATGCAATACCATCATTGTACACAAGACGGAAAATTACCCAATCCCCGATAATAGAAACAGGTTCCTTGAGATACGTTTCTCCGAGGTGCTTGATAGTCATATCGATGGCTATCCCTATCAGGATGATGAGTGAGAAAAAACGTTTTTGCATAGGTTTTCCTGACTATAACAAAAACTTGCTTCTTTGCAAGGAGAAAGGATGTTTTTTCTTATGGGAATCTTTGAGAAAGCAATAAAAAGTGGTAGAGTTTTATAGTACATATACCTTTCGTTTACTTTATGGTTCATATAAAATCCTACAATCCATCTTTACATTCTACCCTCATCGGAAAAATGTGCGTAACATCAGAAGAAAATCTCACAAAAATTCTTCAAGATGCAAAAGAAGCCTCAGAATCTTGGAAAAGAAGTACTCTAGATTCAAGAATTACTATTCTTCGGGTGCTATATGATGCTTTTGACTCTCGGAGAGAAGATATCGCCAAGAGTATTGCTCAAGAAATGGGTATGCCAATCAGACAGGCACGTAATGAGGTGCAATATGGTCTCACGTATTTTTTATGGTATCTTGAGAATGCAACATCATGCCTCTCTCCAGAGATAACCTTTGAAAATGATACAGAGAAACATGAGATTCACTATGAACCAAAGGGAATTGTGGCAGCCATAGCGCCGTGGAATTACCCATTTTCGATGTTTGTATGGACTTGTATTCAGCCACTTCTCGCAGGAAATGTGGTAATATTTAAGATTTCAAAAGATGTGATTCTTACTGGAAAACTCATAGCTGATATTGTTGTTTCTTGTACCCTTCCAGAATGAGTCCTAACACAGATTTTTGGTGATGGAAATCTCGGAAATATGTTGGCGGAATCTCCGATTGATTTTATTACTTTTACTGGAAGTACCCAGGTCGGAAGGTGAATTGCTCAGATAGCAGCAAAAAATGGAATTGGCTGTGTCATGGAACTCTGATGATCTGCTCCTGGTATTGTATGTGCTGATGCTGATGTTGAAAAGGTTCTTGATACTATTTTCTTTCTCCGATTCTCAAATTCTGGTCAGATGTGTGATGGTCTCAAACGACTCATTGTTCACAAGAGTCGTTATAACGAAATTCTTACTGGACTCAAACATCTTATACTCCAAAAGGTAATTGGCAATGCTCTAGAAGAAACCACTGATATTGGACCGCTTGTTTCAGGAAAGCAACTTGAACAACTCCAAGTACAATATCATGATGCCCTAGAAAAGTGAGCAACCATTCTTGCTCAAGCAACTCTATCTGATTCTCTTCAGGGATCCTACTTCCCTCCTTCTATTATCGGGTGAATCACTCCTGATATGCTTGTATGGCAGGAAGAGGTTTTTGGGCCCCTCCTTCCTATTGTTACGTTTACGACTATTCATGAGGCCATTGAACTCGCCAATGATACAAAATATGGACTCTGAGCATATGTCTTCACAGAAGATAATGAGCTCTTTCTAGATATTGCTCGAGAATTGGAGAGTGGTATGGTACAACTCAATACGGTGAATTATTGTATCCCAGCGAATCCATTTGGCGGCTACAAGGAATCAGGAATGGGTCGTGAACATGGAAAATGGGGATTTCACGAATATTCCAATATCAAGATTATTAGTAAACCAAAAAACTAATTTATGGAAACTTCCGATTGAACATCTATGGAAGCCGTGATACAATATTCTTCTTGATGAGATTTTCCGAGAATTTCTCAAACCATAGAACATATTGTTGATCCTCATCAAATAATCATTCAATTAGCTTTTAATGAATTGAAAAGGGAACTTGGTGATGAATATGGTACGGTTCTCAAACAATGAATCTTGGAAATATGATGTGGGCGTTCTTATCCCTGAAAGAACTTCTTTGATAAACATCCGATACGATATTATCTTGGTATTGACTTGATGAAATGAATAGATAAGGAAGATATTTTCGGAACATCTTTACGAAAAGTCCGATGATGAGTTGATGCTTTTTCTTTTCTTGAATGACTTCCAGATAACTCTATTCCATACTGTTTTATGAGTCATATGGACTCTTACATTCTCAATGGAGAGTGAAAACGCTTATCGGAATTGCTTGAAAATAAAGTTATGTGAAAGATTTTTGTAGTAGATTCAGCTATACATTGAAATAAAGTTCAAAGTTTACTTATATAAATATTAGCATCCTATGATGATTCCTCTTATTCTTGCCATCACAAGTGCTCTGATATATCTCGTTGGTTTTATTCCTTATATCTATCACGCCTTTCATGGGAAAGTTCTCCCACATCCATTTAGTTGGACAATATGGGCGACAATCTCTGGTATCAATACTCTTGCAATTATAGAAAATTCTTGATGGTCGGATCAGCTCGTATCACCATTGACCAGTACACTCTGCTTATTTATTGGATCAATGGTTGGGTGGATAATAATCAAGAAAATTCATATTCGGTTTTTTGATTATCTCTGCCTCGCACTGGCTCTCTGAGTCTTGCTCTTGGCATACTTCTTTTCAGTCAGAGATGCTATCCTCCCATCTATCCTCGTTGATATCCTTGTACTCTCCCCTACCCTCGTCAAGATATGGAAGAATCCAGAATCCGAAGATGCATCAGGCTGGATATGAGCTGGAGCATCGAGACTCCTTTTTCTTGTTTCACTTGGCATCGGAGCATTTTCTTTTGCCAGTTTCTGGTTCTGGTATTCGATAGCTATCAATTTTCTCGTTGCAGCATTCGTTCTGAGGAGACAACGGTATCTGAAAAATATATTTCATCGAATACGGTATCATCTCTTAAATTTGCTTTAAAAAAAGAAATATCCGACTAGAGATTTTCTTGTAATACTTCAACTATATGTCACAAAATATCAAACACGCTCTCAAATATACTGATACATGGCTCGATATTATCAAACAATCTGAACTCCCAGACAGAAAACTCGGTGAGTGGATTATTGACGAATCGGTAGAGAACTTCCGCAATCACTTCAATGCCTGATGGCTCGAGAATCGTAAATCAGCAACTCAGGCTGGTCAGTGGGCAGCAACTGAGTGGAGTGGGCATTGAGCTATATTCCTTGATGTGCTCGGTCGTGAATATATCGACTTCCTCGGTGGGTATGGACTCATGAGCCATGGTTGGTCCAATCCAGAAGTCATCGAGGCAGTAAAAGCACAACTCCTCTGTAATCCGATGCCATCCCAAGAACTCATCGATCCCCTCCGTGGTGCTCTCGCTCGCATCATGTCGCTACTTCTTCCAGGCAAAATTGAGTATAGCTTTTTTGCTGCAAGCTGAACCGAGGCGGTTGAGGGTGCTATCAAGCTCGCAAAACTCTATACCAAAAAGGATGCCTTTATCGTGGCAACCAATGCCTTCCATGGGAAAACTATGTGAGCACTCTCGATGATAGGAAAGGATGTTTATCGCAAAGGTATTGGGCAGCTCTATGGCGGTGATGTCTATCATATCACATTTGGTGATGCAGATGCACTCGAACAACAACTCGAAACGTGCAAGAAAATCGGAATCGGAGTTGCGGGAGTGATGTTCGAGCCGATTCAGGGGGAAGCAGGAGCTATCGTTCCACCAGATGATTTCTGGCCACGTGCACGTGAACTCACGCGGAAATACGGAACTCTCCTCATTGCTGATGAGGTACAAACTGGACTTGGCCGAACCGGGAAACTCTGGGGAGTAGATCATTGGGGAGTAGAACCAGATATCATCACCACAGGAAAAGCTCTCGGTGGTGGTGTGATGCCAATCAGTGCTTTCTCATCAACCAAGGAAATCTGGCAATCCCTCATGCATCCGAATCCATTCATGCATACAACGACGACTGGTGGTGGAGCTCTCGCTTGTGCTGCAGCTATCGCGAGTATCAATCTCGTACTCCGTGACAACTATGCGGGACAAGCCGAGGAAAAATGAGAATACATAATGAAACATCTGAGGAAACTCGTGAAAAACTATCCACAAGTCTACAAAAAAATTACTGGAAAGTGACTCCTCATCGGGCAACATTTCCAGAGTCATGATATCGGATACAAGGTAGCTGCAGAGCTATTCAAACACGGAGTGCTCGTTGCAGGGACACTCATCAGTGCTGACACTATCCGTATCGAACCTCCTATTGTGATTAGTTACGAGGAAATCGATGAATGACTAGCTCGTCTCGATGCTGCGGTCAAGAAAGTAGCAAAAAGTCTCTAAAACATCCTATCACCAATTGGCAATAGGAAATCACTTGCTTTAAAAAAAGAACATATAATATGAGAACTATTCTCATATATAGCTAATTTGAACTTCAGAGAATAAGTTTCCTGATATCAGACACATCATCATCAGTTGGATTTCATTTATTGATGATTTCATAAACCTGGGAACGAACTCAGTCAGATAATCACACAATAACTGCTCTCATTTGACTTTCTGTTGCTGTAGAAAATAGTCGCAGCAATACTCACGGAATATTCATACGAGTGATGTCATAAACAATTATTAAAATAAGTCCATACTCTATCTATTTTTTTTATAAAGATCAATTAATTTTCCATCATATGTCTACTAATAATCCATTCCTCTCGGCTCAGACCCAGATGCGCGCTGCATACCAGTTTCTCGAGTGACGCTACGATGATCAGTTCGCCAAGGTGCTCACTCCTGAGCGAGTCATTGAGGTAAATATCCCCGTTAAGATGGACAACGGAGAAATCCGAACTTTTGTTGGATATCGCAGCCAACACAATGCGGCTCGTGGTCCATATAAGGGTGGTATCCGCTACCATGAAGGTGTCAACAAGGACGAGGTCATGGCACTCTCTGCTTGGATGAGTATCAAGACTGCTACCCTCGATCTCCCACTCGGTGGAGGAAAAGGTGGTATCATCGTGAATCCAAAGGAGCTCTCCGAAGGTGAGCTCGAACGTCTCTCACGCGGATGGGTAAAAGGACTCTACAAGTATATCGGTCCTCTTGATGATGTGCCAGCTCCAGATGTGAACACAAACGGAAAAATCATGGCATGGATGGTAGATGAGTATTCGAAGCTCGTAGGACACTGGACACCAGGCGCCTTCACGGGGAAACCTCTCTCTATCGGTGGATCCCTCGGTCGTGATGCTGCGACCGCTCAGGGTGGACTCTATGTGCTCGAGGCATACTTGAAGAGTCAGAAGGACAATCTCAAAGGAAAGAAAGTCGTGATTCAATGAGCCGGAAATGCTTGACTCAATATGATCGAACTCATCGAGAAAACTGGAGCTATCCTCATCGGAACATCAGATTCTCATGGTGGTATCTACGATGCCAAGGGACTCAATGGGAAGAAGATTGTGAAGATCAAGAGTGAGAAAAAATCACTTACTGAATATCTCCCCCTTGAGAAAGGGGGACGGGGGGATTTTGCTCGGATTACCAATACAGAACTCCTGGAGCTCAAGTGTGATATCCTCATCCCTGCAGCGCTCGAGAATCAGATTACGAGTGATAATGCCAAAAATATCAAAGCAGCCCTCATCATGGAGCTTGCCAATGGTCCTATTACTCCAGATGCTGATACAATTCTTTTTAAAAAAGGAATCCCAGTAATCCCAGATATTCTCGCCAATGCTGGAGGAGTGACGGTATCATATTTTGAACAAGTTCAGAATAATACGAACTACTTCTGGTCTCGCGAAGAAGTGCAAGAGAAACTCAGGCTCAAGATGGAGACAGCCCTAGATGGCGTACTCCGCAGTGCCAACGAGCACAAAGTCATGCTCCGAACGGGTGCCTACATTGTTGCTCTCGAGCGCATCCTCGAAGCTATGAAGACGAGAGGAGAATAGGATTTAGGTATTTATATTAAATTGACAAATAGTAATTCATTTTTATAATTTTGCTTATTATATAAGCATTTAATTTATGGATACTCTTCAGAAATCTACGCCTCTTTCTCTTATCATTGATAATACTATTCGCGAAAAAACTCTCAGAAAGTTTTCTCATCTATCCGATTCAGTTTGGGCGCATAAACCTAGAGAAGTTGCTATTCTTGAAAGAAACTATCTTTTGTTGGATTCTGTAAGGGTTCGTGGCGTTCCATGCTTAACTCAGAATGTTCTTCAATCTGTATGGAAGTTTTGAAGAACCTGAGAAAAAGATGAAGGGGTAGATAAGATGATTCTTATAGCAGATAAGCGCGCCGATGAAATGCGTCAAATTATACAAAAACAGCTTCATGATCCTCGGTGGGAATCAGTATTTCGTACCTCATCAATTACTCCAGAAATTCGCTCCTCATTCAAAAATATGCTAGATGCCTTTTTGATTCATTTCTGACTTCTTTCTGGTGAAATTTGAGAATTATCAAGTGAATGACAGGAGCATGTAATTGCAAATTTGCGGCAATCCTATAATGAATTAGCATCTCTTGTACGAAAGATTGCTTGACATGTTATAACACGTGAGGAAATTGAGCAGAATCTCGCAAAATATGGTTATGATGTTTGCGATGAAACAGTTGTTAAGCTTCTTATTTTTGAGATAAATAAGAATTCTACTGATCCGCAATTTCTCGCCCTCCCAGCACACCATCCATATAATCCTCTTATTTGTTCTGTTGAATACGACGGGGGTACATTTCCTGAGCTACGTCCAGTACTTTCATTGTTTGCATTTTTGGATGAATATCCAAGTTAAAACAACTTCTATTTCTCCACATACTGATTAATAATGTATCCAGAGAGGTATGAGAGTCCGAATGTACTAGCAACAAGCAGACCCCAGTTTCCGATGGTTAATCCATGAGGAAACACATAGGCAAGGAGGAGTGCGAGGATGATGCCATGGACGAGGTAGAGACTATATGAGAGCCTGGATGTGAAGAGGAGAAAAGCATTATCGAGCCACTTCCCCATGTACTGCGTGAACGGGAGAAGTCCCGCTGCAATCGCGATGAGTAGCTGTATCCATGGGAAATAGTATGGACTTTTTATCATAGAATACGCGAAGTCATCTCCATTGTCTCGGATACTCCAGAGGAATCCGATGGCAACGAGAGTTGTAATAACAAAACCAATATCGAACAATTTTCTCGGTGTAACTCCGACTTTTCTCATATGATGAACGATACCAGCCGTAACAATACCGAATATGAAGTGGAGGAAAAATATGAATGGATTGTATAGAGGGAACCAGTAACTTGCTGGGAAGGTGTGAGTTTCTCCCCATGGAATATGTATCCAGGCAAAGTGAAGTCCAAGAGTAATGAGTATGATAACAAAAATATATGGGATGACATACTTTTTCCCAAGTTGGAATAATCCTACCATAACTACTGATGTCAGGATCCAACCCATCATATCAAATGACACAAACCAAAGCGGTCCATTGAGAATCACTGGAAAGAGGGTTTCTGGTGACAACCATGTAGTGAAGGTAAATCCGGCAATAATAGCAGTGATATTCAATGCTGACCATCCCTTTATGAATATGGTAGCAATGATGGAAAAAATGAGAACAAGATAATATGCTGGAGCAATTCGCCAAAATCGATCTTTGAGTGATGGCCAGAATTGTGGCATCTTTTCGGGGGTATCTATTACTTTCCAGTAGGACATGGATCGGAAAAATCCTGAAAGGAAAAAGAAAACACTTACCACCATAGAAAGTCTCGCGATAAAATTATGTATCGAGATTCCTCCTTCCGAGAGTCCATAGAGGGGAAGTTGTTGATTGAGATGGTAGATGACGACAATGAGTGCTGCAAGAGCGCGGATACCAGAAAGTCAGGAGAGCATAATAGTGTGGATTTTTCTCCAATGTATTGATTCTATGGGAAAAAGAAAGAGTATTTTGACAAATACCACTTCCCTCTTAGTATAGATGCCATATGCAACAAATAGCTATTATCTGAGCCTGAGCAGCATGACTCATGGCTGCGGCAACTATTTTGGAGTGAAACTCTGAAGGCTTTCAGATTCATCTTTTCGATAAAAATCCCCTTCCCTGACGAAAGGTGGCACTTTCTGGATGAGGAAGATGCAATCTTACTACAGGAATTGATAACAAAAAACTCCTTTTATCAAAATACACTCGTGGAAGTGATTTTATCAAAAAATCTCTTGGGAAGTTTTCTCCAGAAAAATGTCGAGCATGGTTTGAGTCACATGGTCTCCCACTCAAGACTCAGGATGACAATAGAGTTTTCCCTTGTTCTGATGATTGATGAGATGTTGTTGAGGTTTTTGAAAATATATTTGCAAAGTATCGCGATACAATAATTCCCCATTATGGGGAAGGGGTTTCTGTCATTGCAAGGAACCATTTTTGCTGAACTTGTTTCAGCAAAGCAATCCAGAAAACAAATATTGACTCCTTGGAATGACAGGAGCAGTGAAAATTCGTCATTACCACTTCCAAGCGAACGTATGAAGTAGATTTCCTTGTCATCACAACAGGAGGAAATGCGTATGCAAACACGGGTTCAAGTGGCGATGGATACACTTTTGCAAAAAGCCTATGACATACTATCACAAAACTTGGGCCCTCACTTTCGAGTTTCTTAACCAAAGAAAAGTGGATGCATGGACTCTCTGGACTTGCATTCCAGAATTCACGATTAAACATACATCATACACCGTTATCCTGACCTATTCTCCTTACTCACTTTGGTATCTCTGGCCCACTCGCCTTCAGTCTTTCATCGCACCTTGCTTGGGATGAGATTGGAGGACTTAGAGTCTATCTCTCCCCTATTGCTAAGATGGATTTTTCCCATTGGAATACTTTTCTGAAGGAACAGTCCCAATTGCATCCGAAGAAACTCATTACCAGCATTCTCTCCGAGAAGCTCCCAAGGAGGTTCATAGAAGTATTGATGAAAGAGTATCTTCCAGACTTATGTGAAACCTTCGTGGCGAGCATCTCGAAAGATCATCGAGAATTTATTGCAAAACTCCTTGGTGAAGGTATGCCGATTACTCTTCTCGAACGCCGTCCGTGAGATGAGTTCGTGACAGCCGGTTGAGTTGATACTGACGAGATATATCCAGAAACGATGGAGTCGAGAATACAGAAAAACCTCTACTTTGCAGGTGAGGTTATCAATGTTGATGCAGTGACGGGTGGATTCAATTTCCAGGCCTGTTGGGCTGGAGGGTATGCAGTAGGAAAAGACATACTTACAAAACTTACTCAAAGAGGTTAATTTTTGTGTCAATTTCATCCTGAAGAATGCGAGCTTTTTGCTTTCCGCTGACAACAATATCCTCATCAATTTTAAGCCTTTTTTCATCTATTTTTTCTGGATAATCAAACTGATTCAGTAGATATTTTATTGCATTGATACGAGAAGCTTCCTTGTCATCGCTACGGATAACTGTCCAAGGGGCATAGTCAGTATGTGTGTTGGAAAAGTTCAAATATTCTGCCATAGTATATCGATCCCAGAGTTTCTGTGAATATTGATCGATTGGGGAGAGTTTGAATTGTTTGAGTGGATTATTCTTCCTCTCAGCAAATCGTCGAGCTTGTTCTTCTTTTGAGACAGAAAAGTAGAACTTGATAACTTTTATTCCAGAATTCACGAGCATCTTCTCGAGTACTGGAGCATCATTTATGAACTTCTCATAATCTTTCTTTCCGACAAATCCCATTACGGGTTCAACTCATGCTCGATTGTACCAGCTCCGATCAAAGAAGACAATTTCTCAAGCATTTGGGAGATGAGCGATATATCGTTCAAAATACCACTGCCCTTTTTCAATATCAGTAGGTTTTTGGAGGGCTACCACTTTTGCAGAACGTGGATTGAGGTTCTCCATGAATCTCTTGATATTTCCTCATTTTCCTGCCGCGTCACGTCCCTCGAAAATAATAAGAACCTTTTTTCCATTTAGTTGGATGTATTTCTGAAGTTTTACGAGTTCAATCTGAAGTGATAACATCTCTTCTTCATACGATATATCTGATTTTCTCATTTCCACGAGAATATGTGTTTTTTTTCTTTCGCGAGAAAGAACTGTTTTTGGGGCAAATTTTTTCTGAAATTTTTTCTCAATATCAATAAGTTGTATTTCTTCTTTTTGTTCAGCAATAATATCTCCAATTGTATCGTCAATATCCTCAAGGAGAGCACGAATCTTCTGTAGTTTGCTGATTTCTTTACGAGAATATTTACTTTCATTTACTTCAACAATTGTAGCAATCCTATTTCTGAGAACTCGAAGATTGTCAACATCTTTGTCTTTGCGGAGTTGTTCGTATGAAGATTCCAATTGATCATAAAATGCCTCTAGCGTTGAGGCACTCATAGTAACTACATTGGTAAATATATCTGTAATATTGAAGAGTTTCATAATCGATCAATGACGAAAAAAATTGGTCTCACTCCTTTTCTGAATGAGTGAAGATTTTCAAAGTTATTACACTCGAAACATATCTTACTATATCCGCTCAATTCCCTTCTCCAAGCGGAAATCAAAAATCCACTTGCGATTCTACAAAAAATCGTTTGAAAAATATATTAAAAACTCCCCATGCCGATATCCCTAGTATCAAAAAAATCCGTCAAAATCATTGACGGAAAAGGGGATATTTGATGAGAAATAATTACACATTACATTTCTTGAAAGCTTTTATCTCTATTTAAAGTCAGTTTTAAGCAGATTGCATGAATGCACCGATTCCTGATTGTGATTGTCATGCCAAAGTGACCTTGTGCTTATTAATAGCTATCTTAATTGCTTCATATGCCTCATCGTTATTTGGATTCATCATTTTTGTTTTAGTAGCTATATCAGCTTGATTCTTACCAATAGATGCTAAATACTTATCAAGCTCAGCACTCTTAAGATTGTTTCAGTCATTTACTACATCGGGTGGAGTAAAATTTTGTAGAGTATCATTCATAGATATACGTATTAGAAATTAAAAGTTACTGTTTCCGTGTTTTCTCTCTCTTTTTCTTCAGCGATCTTGTTAATTTCACGAAATCCACTGGAATACTCTTGGCTTACATTATAATAATATCCATTGAGTATCTCCAGTTCCCTTTTTAACCCTTCGTCATCCATATTTTGGAGATTATTTTCGATAATAATAGCATCTTCTCGGGAAACTCAGAAGATTTCTGCGTATTGTTCTGTGAGGTAATTAATCGCTGCTTCACGAACTCCTGATGTGTTGGTAGAATCGGACATACTTCTATCATAGCATATTATCTATATTTTTGTCAAAAAAGTTGACTTTATATTACATATTTATAATATTCATACCATGCACACTCCTCTAGAACACAAGGCACTTGAAACTGCCAGAATACTGAAGCTCCTTGCTCATCCAAAGCGTCTTCTTCTCCTCTGTCGGTTGAAGCACGGGGAACGAATCGTCGGTGACCTAGAAAAAGAATGTACCATCTCTCAGTCTCAACTATCGCAATTTCTCGCAAAAATGCGTGAAGATTGTCTTGTAGAGGCTCGAAAGGATGGTCAGCATGTCTACTATCATATTACCGATGAGCGCATCGTGAAGCTTCTCAACTCTCTCGAGAATACCATGTGTCAATAACTCCTGTCTATTATTATGTTTCCATCCATTACACCAAAAGAACTTGTCCAACTTATCGAAACGACACCCGATGAAATCGAAATTATCGATGTTCGTAGCCTCAGTGAATTTGATGCTTGCCATGTTGTATGAGCAAAACATATTCCACTTCATATTATTCCTCTCCGGATGAACGAGATAGATTCCAATAAGAGAACGATCTTTATCTGTCAGAGTGGTGCTCGGAGTGCACAGGCTTGTATGTTTTTTCTTCAGAATAATAAAAATGCCACCAATCTTCATGGTGGCACCTCTTCTTTTGCCGCACAATTTCCAGATAAAGTAAGTAGATAGCCTCCCGTATATTTAACTGATACAAATGGAGCTTATGTTTGGTATTGTATCTTTTTTGTATTACCTCTTCAGCAAGGAGACTCACCTCCATTCTAGTATCTTCCCCGAAAAATAGAGCAACAAAAGTCAGATATCTCCAATCTCTATCTCTCCGAATCTTTCCCACTTGAGGAAGACAACATGGAGAATAGTGACTATGATGAGGATATATATTATCCGATGAAGCATTTTCCATTTCTTCCCCATAAATTTCATGCTTATCTTGTTTGATGTTATGAGCAAGATAAAAGTAAGGGCAAAAGCTCCCGCTCAGAGAGCAACGGAGGTAATCATATTATTAAATACCCAAAAACTTGGATAAAGAAGTAAAGAAAAGTCAGGAATATACGATCAAGGTGGGATAAAAAACTGAACTCAGTGAACCATAGCAAGCATCCCCATAAGGATTCACAATTCTTTTCTGAGTCACATAAACGCTTTTGCGAGATTAAGAGATACTACTTTCGCAAAGATAGGGAGAAATAATATAATCCATAACACATTCAGGGCTTGCTCCCCACTGAACTTCATACTCTGTTGATTTGACAGGAGGAATACTGTTCCAACCGACAAAATCAAGAGTAAATATGAAAGATATTTCTGATATCTTCTAACTATTGAATCAATCGGATTGAGGAGGAGATTTATTTTTAGGACGATATCTGATATCATACGAGTGTATTTAAGAGGCTAATAAGAGAACAGTACTATTGATATTTAAGGAAACTTAAAAAATTACTGAAGATATTTCTGTTTGTTAGCAACATGTCCTTCTAGGGTCTCGGCATAGTGAATGATTCCATCATTATCATGGAGATAATAATAATAGGATGATGATTCTGGATTCATAGCAGCATCCCATGTCTCCTTGGTAATAGTTGAGATGGGAGTTGGTGTGTATCCCCTCATATTGCGTGTATTGTACGGATTTTTCTGGTTGATAACATTCGCAATAAAGGCAGGTGTACAATCTTTATGGGTTTTGGCATACCCATAACATACGGTTGCATCAGCACCAATAGGGATTCATTCATCGTGACGTTTCTGGAGAATTCCTGCTACGATAGGTTGATTTTTTTTATTTCTCTCTTCACGTTCTACGATTGAGGCAAGGATAAGAGTATTATATGCCTTGTCTCAGAGTGATGCATAGTCTGCCCAGATTTTATTCTGCCATTCTCCTAGGAGTATTCGAAGAATGGAGTCAACAGAGCTTTTTGGCTTGATTCTATAGGTATCAGGATAGAGGAATCCCTCTAGGCTTTTTTTTCCTTTGAGAAATGGAAAATCTTTCTCATAGAGGGCAAAATTCATATTCATCGTGGCAATGACATCCCCTGTTTTGCTCAGTCATTTTGATGAGAGATATTGGTCGATATCATACATGTTCCATCCTGGAATGATGGTAATAGTCGCATCCGTGTAGGTAGGACGCTTGAGGTTCTTGAGGAAAAAATCTGAAAGAGTGGTCCCAGACGTAACAACATATTGTCCAGCCTGAAGTGTTGGTTTTTCTGCGAAGAATCGAATCCAGAGCTTGTATCTCCAAGAAGAAATACCGAGTTCTAGAGTAGCATTGAGTTCAGAAAGAGTCATTCATTTTTCTATATCATATGTTTTTGCTGGTATCTTGAGTCAACCCGTGTTACTCACGGTAGCATAGAGGAATAATGTGGCGACAAATACTCCCAAAAAAAGCATCTTCCAGAAAAAACTAGAAGATGAAGGATTCCGATGGGTTGATGAGACGCGAATTCTCCGGTATTGTGTCATAATGATATCGAGATAATGTTAGCGTATACTGCCAGTTACGGTAGTGGCTCCTGAACTCAACACAGTTCATGAAAAAGTCGTGAGACGCTCTATATCTGTTTTTGCAGTATTTACAGCATCATATGCCTTCTCTACTGATTCTGCTGCTTGTTGTGCTTGAGTGTTTTTTTCTTCTATGGTGGATTGTATTTGTGTTGCGGTTTTCCGAGAATCATCAATAAATTGTTGACCACTATCTCTAATCCCTTCAGCCTTACTAGAAAAATCCTTCCAGAGAGAATCTGGAGTTTCATTTCATGATCAGATGGTGAGTGATTGCTCTTTTATAGTGCGAATTTTGGAATTGAATTCTTTGTTCCCGTAGTGATCAGCAATCTCTGGGAGGAAAAAAACCAACAAAACATATCCAGAAATCACAAGAATAATAAAAGCAAGGAGTCTTGAAAACATATAATAATGAGAAATAAAAGAAAATTAAAGCCCCATAATATCTTCTATAGATTTTGCCTTTTTTATTTCATCGTGAATTTTTGTAATCTCATCATCAGGAATACCAATTTTTTGGCTTTCACCGCTTTGGGAATTTTTCATCGTTGCCCCGATAGCTCCTCATTGTTTCAAGAAATCCTCGAAGTACTTCTTGCCATTTTCATTCTGAAGCATCTGAGCGGCAATTGTATTAATCTCTGCATTGAGCTGAGAATTTGCTCCACAAACATGACAATGTATGAAGATATCTATCCCATGTGAACTGACTCAGGAAATCTGGATAGATTGCTCGTTGGTCTTGTTCTGACATTGGGGACAAGTAAAATTCGCGAGCACTGTTTCGAGAATGTTTTTGAGAAATATATAGTGCATAGTGAAGAATCTTATTTGAGAGACTGGAGCATGGCGTTCACTCGTTTGAGTGTTTCATCTTTTCAAAGAATATATGCAAGTTCAAATGCTCATGGAGAGAACTCCTCTCCGGAGAGGGCAATTCGAAGTGGCCAAAGAACTTGTCCATTTTTTCTGCCAGCATTTGCAATCGCAGCAAGAAGTGGTTCCTTGAGGGTATCCATCGTAGAGAAATCCCCGGAAGATAATACTTCTTGTACTAATTGTAGGGATTCTTTTGCAAAATCAATATTTTCTATTTTCATCTTCTGACTCACGAGAAGATCGCTCCGAATAGCAACATCAGAGTAGAAAAATCTGGTGAGTCCGACAAATGCATCGAATCGCTTCATACGCCCTTGGAGCTCTGCAAGAATCTTGGAGTTAAAGGTGAATTCTTGTTGTGCAAAAATATCACGATAAAAATCAGCTTCATATGTCTCAAGATAATTCGCCAGCCGCTCATGGAGCTCTGGAAGGGGCATTTTTTTGATGTATTCCCCATTCATCCAATCGAGCTTGATGGGATCAAGTACCGCACCAGCTTTGTGGATATCCTTAATCTGGAAGAACTCAATCATCTCCTCCATACTCATAATCTCAATATCACGTTTCGGATGCCAGCCGAGGAGCGCGATAAAATTCAGGAGAGCTTCAACCAGGTATCCCTTTTTGAGATATTCAGAAACTGAGGTATCTCCCGTTCGTTTTGAGAGTTTTTTTCCATCATTTCCAAGAATATTTGGCATATGAGCGTATTCTGGAAGGGTGATACCGAGAGCACGAGCCGTCAATACCTGAATCGGGATGGAACTAATCCATTCCTCACCACGCATGACATGAGTAATCCCCATCATACTATCATCAATCACCACCGCTCCATGGTATGTAGGAAATATCCCATCTGACTTGAGCAGCACTGCATCATCTACCTCGCTCGTCTTGAATTCAATACGTCCACGGATAATATCATTGAAAACAATCGTTTCTCCTTTTGGAACCTTGAGGCGAATGGTGTATTTCTCACCATTCTTGATTCGTTCTTTTGCCTCATCAAGTGGTATATGACGACAGTGTCCATCGTATCCAGGAGGGAGTTTGAGCTCTTCTTGTTCAGCACGGAGAGCCGTAAGACGCTCAGAAGTACAGAAACAATAGTACGAACTTCCCTCTTCACAGAGCTTGTGAAGTTTTGGGGCATAAATATCCGTTCTCTCGCTCTGGATATATGGTCATTTTCCCCCATCATGATGAGGCCCTTCATCAGGTATAATTCACATAGTTTCATGGGCATCCAAGATAACATCAATGGCTCATTCAACAATACGAGTTCTGTCTGTGTCCTCAATACGTAGTACGTATTGTCCATTATTGTGTTTTGCCCAGAGATATGCATACAGTGCAGTTCTCAGTCATCAAATATGGATAAATCATGTTGGGGATGGTGCAAATCTGGTTCGAACAGTCATACAAATATGATACATGATAAAAAAGAGGTTTGTAGCTTACTGAAAAACAAGAAAAAAGCAATCCATAGAAGTGATTTCAGAGAAAAATTTGTGCCGTCAAGAAGAATCTATATCATACCATATATCTTTCGTCATAATACGTATGCGACTATCGTATCAAATCCCGCTTCTTACTGGTATAACGCTTATTCTCACCATTGGGGTAAATATTTTTGCCTTTCGATATTTTGTAAGTGATTTGTTTCCAGAATATCTGAGTCAGATTTCTCTCGGGGAAACTGATAATCCAAATCCCGGAAAAATAGAAGCACTTCTCAAGGTAGGAAAACTCGATACGGGAGCACAAGATGATTACAAAAAAGTTCTCAATGAGCTATCCAATCTCTCAACTTCGCTTCAAAATATTGCAGAAAATCCCAAACTCTATATCAGCACGTCTGGGGCCGAAATAAGTGATGGAGGTTTTTCCATCCTTCTTCAATCGTGATCTTCTATTTCTCGGGCTAAGGGAATAGTAAATATCTTGATAAATCCGACAAATCTCGATTCATCATCTCCAGAATGAGTTTTTATCCTCAAACTCCTCTATCGTATCCTCTGAGTAAACCTTGTCTGGCTCATTCTCATACTTATTACCTATTTTCTCTGGATACGAAAGATATTTTCTCCTGTTAATCTCATCATCAATCAATTAAAACAATTTATTGATACGGCAGAATACTCAAGTATACGATATTCTCGGAATGATGAATTTTTTCCACTTATTTCAACCATCAATAATCTACATCGCTCACTTTCTATTCAAGAAAATATCAGGTCCAACTTTCTCTCTGATCTCTCACATGAGATTCGTACTCCAATCACTGCAGTCAAGCTCTACCTCGAAGGCATAGAGGATGGCATGATAGCACTCAACTCAAAAACAATTCCCTTGATTCAATCAGAGCTCTCACGTCTTGCACAAACAACGGAAAAAATTATGGAATATGAGTCACTTGCTCAGAGTATTCTCAGTGATGCACATGTTGAACGATTCCAAGCAAAGAAACTCCTCTCGGAGATTATTGCCACCTACAAGCCACAACTTGCCAAGAATAATCAACAAATTATTCTCGATATGGGTACGGATTCTATGACTCTCATGGACAAGTGAATGCTGGCCCAGATCGTTCATAATATTTTCTCCAATTTTCTCAAGTATGCTGGGAAAAATACGATCCTTACGTGTCGCTATATAAAAACTGAGACGTACTATATATTCCAGTTTGCTGATAATGGAATAGGGATTCCTGATGATGAGATTCCACTGGTAAAAGAAAAGTTCTATCGTGTTGATAAGTCAAGAACCAGTCAGGGTGAAACAAGTATGGGAATTGGTCTCTCCATTGTTGAGAGAATTGCTCGTCTTCATAATGGGAAACTCGAGATACAAAAAAACACTCCGAGTGGAGTGGTTATACAGATTTCAATCAAGAGATAGTGCCTTTTCGGATTTCTCTGATTACTTCAAAGAGAAATGCATCAGCCTCTTTTGCTGATATTTTCTTCTTTTTAGCGAATTTTTGTATCATTATCTGCAAGAGGATATTCCCATTAGACACATCAAAAAAAACATTGGATTTTTCTAGAGCTATCGAGGAATGTTGAATAATAAATCCTACTATTCTTCATGCTTTTTTGTCATCAGAAGAATCATGATTTGCTCTCATCCAAAAAAGTCAGTTAGGGGTAATCTCATCGAGTTCGATAGCTTTTCCTTGAGCCTTCCGAATAGGATCAGGAAACTTATGAGTAAGTTTCAATTCAATCCCAAAATCAGAAGCAATAGCATCAGGAGGGATGTTATAACTCGTATCTTCTACCAGAAAAAAAAGATTTCAATTATCCAGATATAATACCGGAGAGAAATATAGAGTATGAAGGATATCTGATATATGTCTGGCAATCATAAATTGTTTTCTCTCCTGTAGAGCTCCTCTATCACTAGATTTTTCTCATTCTGGTGTATCCATTTAGAAGATGATTACAAATTCTCCCTTTACTTTTCCTTCATTTCTGAAATATTCTCGGACTTCTTCGATAGTCCCTCGTTTAAATTCTTCAAATTTTTTCGTTATTTCACGACCGATAACTATTGATGTATCCTTTCAAAAATATTGCTCGAATTCCATGAGAGTTTTTTCTATTCGATGAACGGATTCATAGAATACGACAGTATACTCTTTGTTAATAAGGGATTTTAGGAGGGTTTGCCGTCATTTTTTTACTGGCAAGAATCCGAGATACAAGTATTGATGACAATCGAATCCACTGGCAACGAGTGCTGAGAGGACGGCAGAGGCGCCTGGAACTGGGGTTACTTCTATGGCATTTTCGATTGCTTTCTTGATAAGAACAAAGCCTGGATCAGAGATTCCAGGAGTTCCTGCATCAGATACGAGCGCAATATGTTTTCATTCTGTTAGCAGCTCGATGATTTTCTCTACCTTGGAGAAGCCAGAATGAGAGTGAAACGAAAGAAGTCGTCCATTGTTTGGAATGTTGTAGTGAACGAGAAGCTGCCCCGTCACACGGGTATCCTCGCAGGCAATATAATCTGCTTCTCTGAGAATCCTGAGAGCTCTGAGAGTGATATCCTCGAGATTTCCAATGGGGGTTGATACGATTGATAGCATAGCAAGATAATTGGATTTATCCTATGGGAAAATCTCAAAAAAACAATCAAAAACTATCACTCAGATTCTTCTGACAAAGGGAGTGAGAGTTGGCCCTTTAAAGCTAAGATAGTCTTTACTGCATTACTCACATCTGATAGGAGTATTCTTAGGATAAAGATGTGATCTTTATCCTCTGGAGA
This sequence comes from Candidatus Altimarinota bacterium, assembly GCA_041909865.1. Lineage (GTDB taxonomy): Bacteria > Patescibacteriota > Gracilibacteria > BD1-5 > UBA2023 > JABFSX01. Next base: position 31,132 of record JAYRRZ010000094.1, read on the forward strand.
ACGAAATCCCAGACCAATAATATCGTTTACATTATTTTCAGTCCTCATCATAAGTATCAAATGCTGATGTGGATTTAACAAGTCTTCTTCAAGGCTACTCTCTCCTTCAGGCTTTAAAATAAAAGCCTCTGGAGTCTCTCCATGAGTTTGATTATGTGCTATCAACTTCTCGTATAATTCATCGGTCACTCGTTGGAAAAGAGGGCGCCCTAATCTGCACCTAAGTTGCCAATTTACAAAAGAATAGTTGGGGTTTTCCATAACCTCGATATGCATTTCTCCTCCAGGTTGAGTTGTTCCTGATCCTCTTTCATCGGGTGTTCCTGTCATAATAGACTCTCTTTATAAAATATTGAGGAGGTATATATTCAAAATATTTATTTTGTCAAATATTATTTCCTCTCAATTTGGGGGAATTAGTTTTTATTTTCTTGTTCCTAGAGTATTGGCTCACTAAAATTCTCCAACCGCTCAACCACTTCAGATTGTGATTGTTTGATCTCTTTGACGGTTTCGAGCTTGGTACGATTATACTGCTTGCGAGAAATATCGCGAATATTTGCGATATTGCTTCATCTCTGATCATCTTCTTTCACTTCAAACGTTCGAATAGAAAATGTGTCAGCAGGAATCCCGTTGATAAGGAGCTTGATATAGGCTTCACGAGCCGGGAGATTCCCGAGGTCATAATCAGTCACCTGTGGAGCAAGATAGCTTGAGATTTTCGGGGCATCATCCATCGAAACACGAAAACTCACAAAGGTTCCGACATTTCCAAATACTGCATTCTGAAGCGAGGATGGAATCTGATTCAAAAATTGATGAGCAATATGGAGCGATAGTCCATATTTTCGTGCTTCAGAAAGGATTTCTGAGAATGTGTCAGTAGCAAAATTCTGGAACTCATCAATGTAGAGATAGAATGGTATCCGATTCTTTGGTAACATATCTGCACGAGTCATCGCCGCTTGATAGAGTTTGGTTACAATCATTGCCCCGAGGAATCCCATGATTTCCTCTTGAAGCTTTCCCTTCGGGAGATTTACGAGAAATATTTTTTTCTGATCCATGATATCTCGGAAATCAATCTTATTCTCACTTCCAGAAAAAATATTACGGATAGCATCAATCGAGAGAATTTGTCCAACTTTGTTAAGTATCGGCATAATTGCCTCAGAGTTGAACTGTTGACTCCATCCAGCAAATTCATTGGACCAAAAATTCCTTACTACATCATCTTGAACTACCTCAATCATCTTATACCGAAAATCCTTGTCCGTGAGCGCACGAACAATATCAAACACTGTTGCACCCGGAAGATCATAGAGTGCGAGCACAATCATACGGAGTACATGTTCGAGCTTGGGATTCCAGTTCGCTCCAAAAAACTTCTTGAAAATATCGATAAAACCCTTGGCTCCAATTTGCTTGGATTCCCCAGGTTTCAATGAAAGAGGATTGAAGGCAAATGGAAACTCCGTATCCGTCGGATCAAAGAGAACTACATCCTTGTGTCGTTCTGGGGGAATAACTGCAAGAATCTCGTCAATCAGATCACCATGAGGATCTACTACAGCAAAACCATTCCCACGATTGATATCCTCATGCATAAGTGAAGAGAGGAATTTACTCTTCCCTACTCCTGTTTTTCCGATTACATACAGGTGACGCACTCGATCTATCGGCAAAATTCCGACACTATTGCGGATACCTCGATAATCTGATATTCCGATTGGTGTTATATCTTTCTGATTTTCATTTGGGATTGGTACATCATTTGGTGCAGGAAGTCGCTTGGAATTCACACGGAGAAGCTTTGGTTCTTCTTTTGGATTCGTAGGAAACTGAATAATTGATCCTACTTCAGCAGGAGTCATGACCATATGCGGACTACTGATACGCATGACATCATGGAACTTGGTAATCTTGTTAGTATTACTGGCCCGAAAGTAAAATTGATTATATGGAAAGTTCTTGTATCGGTCGAATGACTTGGCAAGAAGCTTGGAAAATATGTATCTCTGGGTGAGACTTTTCTCAAAAAGCGTAATTCCTACCTCAAAAACCTCATGATGCATCTTGTGTTCAAAATATTCAGCTCATTTATTTTTCCAATCTTTCTCGATTTTTGGATTCCAAAGATATCGATAGAACTGGAGTAGTTTCTTGAAACGAAACTTGATGAATGAAATATGTTCGTTAATAAAAAACGCTCGCTCTGTGGTATGTCGAGGACGAAGAGCAAAGTCCAGATATACAGTATCATCTGGTGGAACTTGATCAAAGAGACGGAATATTGCCGTCATATTGTCCTCTTCTTCAATCATATGAAACGGATAAAAACCAGCGTTCTCGAGCTCGATATGATTAATATGTACTGAAGTATCTCACGTGAACACCTGACTCCACTGAGGAACAATCTCATATCCATAAAAACGAGTATAAATCTCATTCGAGAGATATTCGAGAGCATCCCCATCTCCTGTAAGGAGATAAGAAATTCTCCGACTCTCTAGGAGAATCCCAATATGGATTGTATGATGGAGTGAGTTTGCGATGATATCGAGAAACTGTACAAAATCCTCGCGGGTCGTCTTGGTCGAGTGAAAAGGAATGATATGAAGTGATGTGAGTTCGTGTCGAGACATAGTGGTATTTTCCTGTAGTATACATACAAATAAAAAAGTGCAATATTAATCAAGAAGAAAGAATGAATTCCTTACCTACTATTCAAACCGAAACCCCATTTTAATCCTCTCTAGCCAGTGAATCTCTGGTAATGGAAGTCCGTGTTTCATGAGGAAGTCATATTCCATTGGAACAATCTTGTAGTAGTTCCCTTTTTTATCTACGATGACTTTCGTCATAATCTCTGGATTGATTTGCCAATTTCCGTCTCCGTCATGCCCTTGATAGGTATCTAATTCATTCAATCTTACTATTTCTAATCATTCAGGTATATCTATTCGGATCACATCATCCCTCCACATATAGCCATCTTTCTCAACTTCCTCTTTCGAGAAGCTATCATCGATGAGATATGCCATCGTATCATTGAAATAGAATGGATTCATATTCCCATGGAAAAAATCTCCGAGAGTTCCATTTTGATTCATTTGAGAAAATATTTTATCTGCGAGAATATACCACTCTTCTTTTGTATACTGTTTGTTTAGAATACAAAATGATTTATTTTTGAGTCCCACGCAACCGAGACAAAAAGTACAGGATATAAGAAAATATGAATAATATATATTGGAACATTCAGAAATATGACAACTAAGATAATAGTTGTCTCATCAACCAGCTGAGGCAACGCCATAAAAGTGGTTTCCATAAGGACTTCCATATCAACATGCATCAAATATGTATTGGTTTGTACCGAGTGTGCCACCAAGTATTACATTCCTTCCATCCTCGGAATTATATATAAAATATCCATTTTCTATATTTCTGGAATTTATGATGGAATGTCCTATACTATCTTTTGATGTAATGTTATCTCATACTACTTGAAGAGTCGTATTGTACCACATCATATAATCTGATTTTCTTTTGAGGAGTTCATTTTTATATTTGAAATAATCTTCTTTGGAATAATTTTTATTATTGATGCAGTAAGATTGATTTTGTAATCAGTTGCAGCCAAAACACTCACTACATCCTATGAGATTCGTAGAAAACCAGATATTATTACAGTTATTGATAAAACGTGAATAAAATATATTGAATCCCTTCATAACAACACTGCTCATATAGATATTTTCTGAGTGGTCCATTACAACTGAGCTATTGATAATCCAGCGTGAGCCTTCTTTTATATTTGAGCTGTAGAGAATATATTCACAAGAAGTGACGACAACACCGCTGAGATAGACATCTTTTGAGCCTATTATGATATCTGCATATTCTGTATTTTCATTTTTCCCAAATGAAATCGTGTTTGAAAACTCAATAGATTGAAACAGTTTCTGGAATTGCTCCTGGAAAGGAATATCAACGGCATAATCTAATCCATGATTTGTGAAGTTTTCTCGTAATGCCTCATAGTCATCTTTGTTCACTACGTGATGGATTCGAGAACTATCAGGAAATCGGGAAATAAGATTATCTCGACGGTAGAGCATAATCAAAGGAGACCAACTCGCAATTTCTTTTATGAATTTACGAAAAGGAGTTTTTTTTCGTTTTTCTTTTATGATGTTTTCCCAATATTTTAGATCTTGCATAGATGGAATCAGCATATATTGATAATTCAGTGTAAAATAATTTACTTTCTTTGCAAATCTTATCTCTTATTTTTTATTCAGTGAATTTAAAATATATTGTTACATAATTTCATTTTTGTTCAATATTCATTTTGCTTATTTCGGTATTTTCTGCTATAATAATATGGTGTTTACTCCTCAAAATTACAAAAATCACCTCGATTCACAAGTTTTTCCATCGTCCGATGACTGGAAAGACTTTTCTCATATCCTTGAGACGATCGATCATATCAATATTGAGCATTTACCAAGACAGCAATATATCGAAAAAGGATCCAATATCTATGAATCCTATCAGGAAAAATCAGGTGAAATGTATAATCGGCTCTATATGCCAGAAGATGTTACCTATGGAGAACTGTTATTTTTTATTGACTTTCTTACTCAAAAATTCCAAATAGAATCATACTCCAAATTCGATACGATCCTCACTAAAGTGAAGATACTGATTTGACTTGTACTTAAGGAATCAGAGAACAATCAAGAGATATTGTCTGAACTCGCCAAAAAGTACCATCTTGATGACGATTTCTTGCAGAGAATACAACAACATCGACTCCGTCCCGATAGTACAGCTCGAGAATATATCTCTAAAGTCAGAAAATCAAAGACTGAAACTCCTGATGTGGAAGCTGGTACGAAGCTTCTTTCCCAGGCGCTCAAACACGAATTCTCATTCAATTTCCTTCGTCGAGGTCTTGAGATAGTTCGTATGGGAATGATGACGATGACGCAGGAGGAGCAAGAAATATTATATCATCAAGATAATGATATTGAAATTCATGTTCAGTCTCAAGATTTGGATAAGTCTGAAAGACTACTTCGAGAAAAGATAGGAATAGACAAACTAAAAGAAGAATTAGCATCTGCCAGAGCTACTAAGAATAGCAATGATATAGAAAGAATAGAGCAAAATGCAGTAAATAGAATTTGTCGTATGTTATATGAGTATCCATACCAAATGACAATAGAGAAACACGGATATAAATTAAGTAGGATGATACGGAATAAAGAACTATTTTGTGTCTGAACAGCCCTTTTAGGGCATGCATTTCTCTCTGAATTACAAATTCAACATAGATGAGTAGAAGAATTATGACATGCAAGACTTGATGTATATATTTGACAAGTGATATATAAGTTTGAACCTTCTTTACGTAATAGCATAGTTAGTATTTGATATATTAGTTGAAATTCGGAAAGTAAACTACCTTTTGCAATTTCTGGAGATCCAGAGCTTTTGGGTCTTGCACAAATTATGAATAGTAAGTGACTTGAGTTTCTGGCATCTTGAAAAAGACAAGCAAGAGAAAGCAAGTATGCTGAATCTATTGCGTTATTTGATAATGCAATCCCTATGTTTGATAAGGCTTTGGAATTCTGTCCAGAATTTACTGATGCCTCTTATAACAAAACTATTGCTCTCATTAGGAAGTTTATTGGAATGAAACATTTGTGAATGAAGATTCCCATATGAGAATATGATGCAGCTATTAAGATATTTGAGCAAAGAGATACAAGAAACCCACGCTATAATCAAATTGATATTAACAATGATGATTTGTTACAATTATGAGAGTATGTGCATAATCTGGTAGATTCAACAACAAAGGTGACATTAACAGAATGTGATTTATTATTAGGAAAATGAGATTCTTTATTTTCAGCGTGAAAGTTTGGCGAAGCATACTTAATATATGATCAGGTGATCTGTATCTGTTGAGACGATTCTGTAAGAACTCCCCATGAACCACCTCAAAGAACAAGGCGAGAGACTCTAGAAAAAAAGGTACTAGCCCTCAATTGTCTTGCATTTATTGCACGACAAAATTGAAATATTTGAGAAGCTGATTCTTATGCAGGAATGGCAAGATCTAGTAACTAGTAAGAAAGAGCTATAGTATTCCATAATGGAAATATTAACTCTAGCAAATATATTGGCAACCATAGTTTATCCAATTACTTCCCTATTGTAACAATCTTCACAATACACTGTCTCTGGTCTGTCTGGACTGTATGTCGTAATCATATCCTTTCCACATTTATCACACTTTCTCTCATATAACTTCCTTGGATTCCTCAGTGCCATACGATCAAGGTGTCTCTGATCTGGATGTCTTCGTGGAATCGGCAAGTTATGTTTTCTATAGAACTCCAATTCTTGCTTGATAATACGGAATGGTTTCTTGGTAACTTCACACTCAATAGCCCAATTCAATATATCATCTGGAATATCTGCAATATTCTCTGGAAGGAGTTTTGCTGGGATAATCTTCTCTACTTTTGGAAATGGAGCTTCATAGTCTGACCAGTTGAAAGTATTGTCTTTTGTTGCTTGCTCTTTCGTGAGAGGATAGTATTCCTGAGCAACGGTTTCATTATAGCCAAAGGGGCTTAAATTTGCAGGGAAAAACTCTCACCATTCTCCGGTTTTCATCATATGTTCTATGATCTTTGGTACAAGTACTTCATATTCTTCTTTGGTATATTGTTTGTTGAAAATACAGTACTGTTTCTGACGGAGTCAGACACAACCAAAACAATTGTTTGTGCCATTTACGCAGTTCATGCAATAGATCAGATTCCGAATATCATTGTAACACATATATGAAAAAGAAATATTATCTGCAGTATTTCCAATACTTATTCCTTCGTATATTCGCATACTGTTATTTCCCCAATACACATAATCCATAGAATCTTTTGCGGCATACAAAGTATATCCATAACGGATATCTTCGGATCCAGTGATGTCATATCCAATAATATTTTTCGAATTAATAATATGATCCCCTCTGATGAACTCAGAAAAGTTATTAGAATCAGAACAATGGATGGATCAATTTCTTATTTGCTTGTAGGATTCAAGATATTCTTTTTTTTTCTTTGGATTATTTCGTATTTCTGATTGAATCTCCTCAAATTTCTCTTTTGTTACAAGTTGATTGAGTACATAATATTTTTTTCATCTCAAATTGGAGCATCAAATACAAAATTCACAATTTTCACAATCAATAAGAAACCAAGAATTTCGGCAATTATAACTCTCTTGTGAATAAAATATTTTGAAAGAGTTATGAGTATCAAGACATTCGTAGCATACTTCATTGTTGCGAACAAAGGAGCTATCATATGAATCTTTGGAATACCATATACTATTGCTATATCCGCATTCTTCATTGTATCATGCCTCAAAAATCAAGTAACAATTTTTGTTGTGACCCGCCTGATTTGTATAGATACTGTTCTCACTCGGATTGATTTCTATATGACATTTAGGAACGACAATAGATAGTGTCCTAAATTGTTCAAAAAATTCTTTCGAAAAATCAAAGTCTCTTCCATAATCCATAGGATTCCAAGCATCGCCCCACCAATACTCATATTCATATACAATATCTTTCTTTTCTGGAGAATACATGGATACAATATCTTTTCATGTTACATGACATTTCCTTTTGTAGAGTTTTCTTTCCATACGGTAAGCAAGTCTTCTCTGTTGTCGACAATCTGGACAGAGAGCTGGAGTTGGAATCGAATATTTCTTTCCAGCAAATACAGGAGACACTTTCTTATAAAACTCTAGATCCTTATCCGTAATCGGAAAACTGGCTCCACAGTGCTTGCAGGTTTTGGTTTCGATGAGTTGTTCGTTTGGGGGGATGGGATACATAGGAAATAATTTGAAAGATGAGAATTTAGCTGATAACCTCTTTATTGTAACACTCTTCACAATACACTATTTCTTCTCTTTCTGGCGAATAAGTAGTTATCATATCCTTTCCACATTTATCACACTTTCTCTCGAAGAGTTTTCTGGGATTTCTGAGAGCCATTCTGTCGAGATGACGTTGGTCTGGATGTCGTCTTGGAATGGGGAGATTATGTTTGCGGTAGAACTCGAGTTCTTGCTTGATAATACGAAATGGCTTCTTCGTCACTTCACACTCAATAGCCCAATTGAGAATATCATC
>JAYRRZ010000095.1:0-13187 GCA_041909865.1 Candidatus Altimarinota bacterium
ATGGCTCCCCGAACTGGATTCGAACCAGTGACCTACCGGTTAACAGCCGGTTGCTCTACCGCTGAGCTATCGGGGAATAGATATAGGTGGCTCCCTGAAGTAGATTCGAACCAGAGAGACGAGGAGCATATTATGAAACTCGGTGCGAAAGTCAAAAAAATTTTTCACTTTTTTCTCATTCTCTCTATGATAGAGATAGTAGTGAGGAAAGCAAGAATAGCTGGATTGGAATGTAAGTATATTCCAATCCCGCAAACCTCGCCAATCTTCCTAATCTCGCCAACCTTGAACCATCTCAATATCAACATACAGAATTTCGAGAGAAACGGAGAATCTATTATCTCAAATATTTCCCTCATCATTAACGCTGATGAACGGATTGCGCTCGTAGGACCAAATGGGGTTGGAAAGAGCACCTTTATGAAGATTCTCTCCGGTCAGATTCAGGACTATGTTGGGAGTATTGAGAATATTGGGAATATCACCCTCTGATACCTAGAACAAATTCACTTCATGGATGATTCCAAGAGTATTCGAGATGAACTCAGGGATGCTTTTGTACAAATCAGAGAACTCGAGAAACAGATCAAAATCGAAGAAAGAAAAATGACAGAAACCTGAGAATATGATGCATACACAGAGCTCATCGAACAATTCAAACTCATAGGATGATATACCTATGAGAACGAAATTGAGCGAGTGTCCCGCGGGATTGGCATCTTTCATCTCCTAGAAAAAAGCCTCCATGATGTATCGGGCTGAGAGCGAACCAAAGTAGCGCTCGCGAAAATCCTCCTATCAAAACCTGAATTCCTCCTCCTCGATGAGCCAACCAACTTCATTGACCTCACGAGCGTTGAGTGGCTGGAAAAATACCTACAAGACACCTGGAAGTGATGATATATCATCGTCTCACATGACCGAGAATTCCTTGATCAAACCTGTACAAAGGTAATCGAGATTCTCTGAACAAAGTGAGTTGCCGTGTATTATGGCGACTATTCTTTCTCTGTGAGTGAAAAAGAAAAAAATCAGAGAAAATGACTCAAGGAATATGAAGAACAACAAACCATGCTCGAAAGCGAAAAAATGCTTATCAATCGTTTTCGGGCATGATCTCGTGCCGGATTTGCCAAGAGTCGAGAGAAGCAGCTCGAAAAAATAGAGATAATTGAGAAACCCGAAATAAGAATCGGGGTTCAATTCCTCTTTCCGTATGAGAAAACTTGTCCCGAAACTCTCATAAAGATTGAAGATGCCTTTATTGGGAGAAAGGAGCCATTATTTTATATCCGAGAAGCAATCCTGACAAAATGAGAACGAGTATGAATTGTATGAGAAAACTGAGTTGGAAAAAGTACCTTCCTGAAAACTATTCTCTGACAAATACAGAAGCTCGAATGAATCCTTCAGGTTCACCAAAATAGTCGAATACTCTACTTCTCTCAACTCCATGAGACCTTGGTGCTCGAGAAGAGTATTTATGATAATTTTACCCTCCATGGACTCAGTTATTCGAGAGAAAAAGTAGGAAGTATCATCGGGAATTATGGATTCTCCTATCACGATACCGAGAAAAAAATATCATCTCTCTCAGGAGGAGAACGATCGCGACTCTTGTTTGCCATACTCGGGCAAAATGCCGGGGCATGGAAGATGCAATCCAATAGGGACGAAGCAATCCAGAAAGAAAACAATGATTCCACTTCTTGACTGGATCGCCACACTTCGCTCGCGATAACAGGAGCCTCAGAAACATCCAATCTTCTCATCCTCGATGAGCCAACCAATCATCTCGATTATGACACGAGAGAATCTCTCGAAAAAGCCATAAAAAACTACGAAGGAAGTATCCTCTTCATCTCTCATGATCGATACTTCACGAACAAACTTGCAGGCAAGCTCTGGATTATCGAGAATGGAGAACTCATCATCTCCTATGGAAACTATGAAGACTATCGATACAAGCGGGAACGCGGGATTGACCTCGATATGTCACTCTTCGATGCTGATGGAGAACTCGACCTCGTACTGGAGGAAAAACTCGGACGAGAAGAAGCCAAGAGAATCAAAGAAAAATTCGCCCGCCGTAAAAAAAGAAGGTAATCACTTACCTTCTTTTTTTCTAGATATTTTCTATAAGCTGTCATTTCGAAGGAGATTCCTCTATTTCTGGTAATGAATCAAGAGAGAAATCTTCAAATTCTGGTACCTTGTATAGAAGAGTTCTCAGATCGCCACAGAAGACAGGCAAGTTCGAAATAACAATTCTTATTGATTGTTCATATTTTCCTACTGCATGACTGAAACATAGAAGTCCATTGCCGCCATATTGATCGCGGCACCTGAGACGTTACAGAATTTTGCTTCTACGGTATTAGCAGCAGAAACTCTCGTATAGGTAATAAATAGCCTATCATTCAATGCACTTGCTGGAGAGAGCCACGCGGTCTTCCCGGTTGCAGCACCAGTCACTGTAAATGTCTCTGCAGAACAAGCATTATTCGCAATATTTGGAAGATCCTTATTCACTGTTGCCTGAAGAATACCTCCTGCAGCTGGTGTATTCCAGGTAGCGAGACCATTGGCATCCGAAGTGAGGACTTTCCCTGCTCCTGGAGTTCCACCCGTGATCATCACTTGACCCTGGACACGGAGCTTGGCACTATTGGTTGTACTACCGATTGAGACATTTCCGTCAGAGAAGACACGCATCGCCTCTGTACCGCTCGTACTCACTGCAAGAGTATCAGCCGCAGGGCGGAATATTCCCATATTGGTATCACCATTAAAGCTGAGTGTCGGAGATCCGGCTGATGCGGTAGTACCTGTGAGATAAACACGATTCATCATACCAACCGTGCTACGGATATCGAGACCATAGTTTGGATCGGTTGTACCAATACCAATCATACCCGCTTTTCCAGTAGTATTCCACTGTCCAGTATACCCTGTATCAATATAGAACCACTGCATCTGGTTGGTTGGAAGCGTAATCACCTTATACCATGGAGCCGGGTTATTGGTTGCGCCAATATAGAGACCACTACCATAATCATCAAAATCCACATCTGTACCAGCATCATTTCCATCTCGGAATTTACCCGAACGAGCCATGAGCTGGATATCCCCACGATATGCAAGACCAATCTGATATCCATAGTTCGAGTCAGCACGAGCTGACATCGTGAAGCTGTTGTAGGGACTGCCTGGGAAATCCCCCGATGGACATGTCGACATACCTGTACCGTAGGTTCCAGTCCATTCACAAACAGAGACAGCAGCATTTTCACCGATATACGGAGCATTTTGTCCTGGTGACAGTCCATCCGTGATTACAAATGATTGTTTTGCAGGAATACGGAAATACTTGTTGAAGTCGTATGAAATCTGTCTAGTTGAGTTATTTGGATCTGGACTCGGAGTACCCGTAGTGATACCATCATAGACGATTACATCACCATTACTGATAGGTACGACTTCTCCAGATCCATTGACTCCGAGACCAACGATATTGGTACTCGTTACTGTTGATTGAGCATTGATATTGAGAAATCGGAGTCATGAGAATCCACCACTTCCACTATCGATATTGAGACGGGCAGTGAGATTGGTTCCTGTACCGATACCTATCCTAGCACCATTATCAAAAATCTGTGATGCATAGAGTCCATTTCCGCCAGTTCCAAATTTTGCAACATAGTTCTGAACTCATCCCGTAATACCCGTTGCGGTTGCTCCAGAGAGAGCATTGGACCAACTAGCGAGACCATTCTCATCTGAGGTAAGGACTTTTCCAAGTCATGGAGACCCCCCAGCAATCTTGATAGTTCCAGCAATATCAAGATTAGCGAGAGGATTGGTTACTCCAATACCAACAAATCCTCCACTTCCATAGATCCAGTTACCAATTGAGAGCTGATTGGATGCGGTATTATTGTAGACTTGAGCCCCATATCCGATAGCGATATTGTTCGAACCGGTAGTGATACCAGATCATGCTCCATATCCGATACCGACATTGTTGTTTCCTGTAGTGGCCCTGAGTGCAGAATCACCGAGAGCGGTGTTGTCGTTTCCTGCAGCATTGAGATAGAGCGCTTGTCATCCGATACCAACATTGTTCGAACCACCAAGGTTGGTATAGAGTGCCTGGGTTCCGAGAGCAATATTCCAGTTCCCATTGGAGTTGGTATAGAGTGCCTGGGTTCCGAGAGCGGTATTAAAATACCCTTGCATATTGTTGTAGAGAGCGCTATCACCAAGTGCTGAGTTACTATATCAAGTAGTGATGGTACGGAGAACATTGTTTCCAAAGCCAACATTGGCACTACCAGTCGTGAGATAACGAACCGCATTGAGTCAGAATCCAACATTATTGGATCCACGAAAATGCATCAGTGACCGGGTTGTTCCACCACTCCAGGCTTCCAGAGCGCTAGTTGGTGTTGGTGCAGTGCCTCGTATTCCAAGACCGATATTTGTTCCATCATTGTAGATATTGTTGCTTGGAACCCAGTTAGTACCATCAAAATAGAGCGTATTTCCGACGGTAGCACCAGCTATATTGAGAGAGGTTGCCGTTACAAGACCCGTCCAACTCGCGAGACCATTGGCATCAGAGATGAGGAATTTCCCAAGTCATGGAGATCCGCCACCAATTGCCACTTGACCAGAGAGATAGAGATTGTTCCAGCGAAGTGCTCCAGAACCAATATCTCGATAAGCAAGTGGCGCGGAAGAATCAGGTAAAAGAGAGCCTGAGATAGAAACATTGTTCACACTACGATTCACAATCTTATCCACGATGAGATTACCTTGTACGGTTACATTTCCCGTAAAGAAAGCATCTCCTCCAACATGGAGCTTGTAACTTGGTGAAGGTATACCAATACCAACATTGGTTCCATCATCATAGAGCTGAGAGAGATAGAGTCCGATACCTCCTGATCCAAACTTTGGGATATAATTCTGAGTCCCTCATGTAATCCCAGTGGCAGAAACTGTCGTTGCAGTAGGAGCAACTTGCCAAGAGGCAACACCGTTTGTATCCGAAACAAGAACAAGCCCAGAAGAAGCACCAGTACGCATCCGAATCTGACCATTTACATCAAGTCCCGCAGTTGGATTAGTTGCGTTGATACCGATATATCCACCCGACTCAAACACAACTGCACTCGTGATACCACTTCCTGAAGGGAGGAATTTTGTTAAGTAGCCTCCGCTTCCAGCCAAGCCAATTACTCCAGTTGCATATACTGTCGTACTTACCGTTGGAACTCCCCACATTGCCCGCCCACTAGCATCAGAGATAAGGGTTTTTCCGGATCACTGATTACCATCAGCAAACAAGAAACTTCCACTGATATGGAGATTTGCGAGTGGATTTATTGTATTAACCCCTATAAACGATCCGCTCTCAAACATAAGAGAGCTCGTAATACCACTTCCTCCTGCTATAAACTTGGTGATATATCCGCCACTCGATGCCATAGCGAGAACCCCCGTAGCATACACAGAAGAGGCCAATGTTGGATTCCCCCAACTCGCGAGACCTACTGCATCAGAGATGAGTACTTTTCCAGCTCATGGAGATCATCCAGCGATCTTGATTGTTCCATTGACATCGAGCTTCGCCCCAGGAACTGCCGTACCCACACCAACATTGGTTCCGTTATCAAAAATCTGAGAAATTGTCAATCCGCTTCATCCAAGCATAAATCTCGGAACATAATACTCTGTTCATCCAATAACTCATGAGGCATAAACTTGACTTGCTGCCGCAATTCACCAATACGCCAAACCATTCGCATCTGACATAAGTACCCTTCCAGCTCCTTGAGTCCCATCAGCAATTTTGATAGTTCCAGCAATATCGAGCTTGGCTCCAGGATTCTGTACCCCGATACCAATACTACCACTATTTCCATAGATCCAGTTTCCGATATTGAGCTGATTGGATGCAGTGGTAGCGATATTTGGAGCCACTCAGGCACCTATAAGTATATTATTATCACCTGCAGTAAGAGTAGAACCGGCATTATGTCCGAGACTGGTGTTATTGTTCCCAGTAGAGAGAAGGAGTGAACTTGCTCCCACTGCAGTATTCTGATTTCAAGAAATATTCGAGAACAACGAAAGGTATCATACGGCTGTGTTATTGGCCCCTGTTACATTGATACTGAGAGCATTGACTCAGAGGGCTACAAGCGATGAATTGGCTGCTACCGTAGATCCAGCTCATCTTCCAAACATGATATTGTTATCAGCCGTATTTCCGATAAAACCTGCACGAATAGCATTTACCTTAAATACCAGAGAGATATCATCAGTAGTTCCGAGAAAATTAGTCCCTGCAACGGTTCAGGCATTTCCGAGGAGTTCCCAAGAGGTGGAAGAAGTTGGTGTCTGCCAACTAGCGAGACCAGTTGCATCAGAAGTAAGAACCTTACCAGAACCAGGAGTACCTCAAGAAATCTTCACAGTACCATTCACATCGAGCTTGGCTGCAGGAACAGTTGCACCAATACCAACATTGGACCCATCATTGAATATGAGATTATTCCGAATCCAATTTGTCCCATCAAATCGAAGAGTATCACCAAGAGTTTGTCCAGTTACATAGAGTCATGATGCTACTGGAGCTGTACACTGAAGTACTCCTGATGAAGTAAATCACCAAATAACTTGCCCCATAGGACATGGCGCCGTATACATGTTATCAAAGTATAACTGAAAAGTTCCTCCAGTACTCTCGCCTGCTGGGGTAACTCATGGATAGGTTACAGCTGATGTATTCAGTACAGAAAGAAGAGTAATCTGAGAAATAAGAGCAAGCCTAAGGATAGAATTTCTCATAGAGAAAAAGTTAATAAACAAAATTAATCAAAAGAATGGACCAATCCAGGAGGTGGATCAGAGAGGATCGAAGCATTATACTCAATAACCATTGGGGCATTCTGAAGGCGTACATCCGTTATCCAAAGAGGGAGAGACCTCTGAGTAGGGTCAGATCAATCATAGGTTCGAAAATAGTTCAAGTCATACATCTGAGAATTCGTCAGATTACAATTGTTGATAACGACAGGACATACCGTTGGAACCTGTTGGGCACCACCGATTGTATTTTTTGAGACAAGGAGCCCCTTGAGATAGAGCTGATTGGTTGGGATATTGAGCGCTCCCGAGGCAACGTATGGAACAATATTCCCGAGACCATCTTTTTCTCAAGAAAATATGGATCAATCGGCATAGAGAAAGGCATAAATCTCTTTTACCTTGTCAGTAATGATAATATTTCAACCATTTCCATTATCATCTTTGAGCGCTACAATGGCTCGTGTAATACCATCACTATCATGTCCGATATCGTTCGTAGTATCCAGCACTATGTCATGCCCAACGACAAAAATGGTTCGTTTTCATTGAGCTGTTGGCCAAACAGGATTCGATATATCAAACGCATAATCGCCATTCTTCTTGACAAGAAATGTAAAATTAGAGTTCACATCAGCAAGAGTCGTATCATCAATATTTCTCGACAGAATAGCCAAGTTCTTGCGAATTGCGTTGATAATATCAGCATGCTTCGTAGTAGTAAATACATATCCAACATTCTGATTTGGAACATTAAATATACGCGTACCAGCAATGTTTCCAATGATAGCAATCTTTCCAACAAAATTCACACTCAATCATCAGGCTGTGATTCATGATTGGGAGATGCTCGTAATAGAACCAACCTCAGAAAAGAATGGTACCCAGCCGAGTCAACGATTCCAGCCAAAACCCTCAATAAGGGTAGAGTTCGGATTATAGTATGTTCCGGTATATGTTGTGCCAATAAGGGACCCCGAAAGAACTACCCATCAGGCATTTTGACTCCATACACATCCATGCACCGGACAAATCTGATTTGGATTTTGAAGAATGTTATCTGGACAAATAATCTGGGGACGACAACTGGTGTTACCATGATTAAATGTTGCCCATCAAACATTTCAGAGCCAGAGATATCATGACAAGAAACCACTCTCATCAATAGTTGCTGAATATCCACTATTAGACGATCCAATATCAAATGTCACCTTTCATGGATGCCCCCCAGTCCACGTAACATCAGGAACAAACGTCCCATGAATACGATACAATCTCCCAGCAGCAAAAGACCCTACAATGGAGATTAACACAAAAAGAACGAGGGTGATTAAGAAAAAATATTTACGTTTCATGAAAAATGAATATCCTCTTTAATAAGGAAGAAGTATAGTGAAAAAGCTGATAAAATACAGGCAAATTAAGAAGAAAAACTCTTTTCGAAAGCAAAAAATATCTTATCGTTAATTTTCTTATCTCCATGCACATATTTGAATTCAATATTTTTGGTATACAAATAGTACCAACTTGGTACTGACTCATGTATGCTCTCGGTTTTATTATCTGTTATCGATTCATGCTGAAAAACTGGAAGTATCGAGATCAGGATATTGATACCTTACTATACTTCGTTTTTTTCTGAGTGCTCTTTTGAGGAAGAATCTGATATGTACTCTTATATAATCTTGAATACTTCATCTCTCATCCATACGATATTTTTTCGTTTTGGAAATGATGAATGAGTTTTCATGGAGGTTTTATCGGAGTGCTGATATGAGTTTGGATATTTGGACGATGGAAAAAGTACTCATTTTTTGAAATTACTGATATCCTTGCTGTTATCATACCAATAGCACTCTGACTCGGAAGAATCGGGAATCTTATTAATCAAGAACTTTTGGGTTTTTCACCCTATATTGGGCCTTTTGCGGTAAGAATTGGAGAGATGTCGTATTTTCCGAGTCCGCTTCTTGAGGCAATTCTTGAGTGAGCGATACTCTTTTTTGTAATGATATTTTTCTGGAAGTTCCAGAAATCGAGCAAAAATCCACCGTACCGCTATGGATTCTTGAGTTCGATATTTCTCATTGGATATAGCATTGCTCGACTTATTTCCGAACAATTCCGTCTTCCAGATGCTCATATTGGCTATCTTTTTGGATCCGATTGGATATCTCTCGGCATACTCTATACTCTCCCTATGATATTGTTTGGGGTTATTCTCTTGCTTAAGTCGACCCGCTAATTATCGTTGACTAATTTCTTCTTTCCGTAATCAAGGAAGAAGAAAGCCGAGAAGAGTGCTATTTTTTATGAACACAAAACGGTTCCAGGTCTTAGCATGCTGATTAAATTGGATAAAGTATTGTACCATTTCCCTATCATACTTGATAATAAAATCACGAATATAGAGAAAATATTCATGCTTCTGAAGTTCAGGAATATGAACCGAGAGCTTCATGAGGAATAGGAATTGATTTTGTATCTTGGCATTGTACTCCAACAAATCATAGATAGAGTCATGCCGATATATCATCACTTCAGAGTGGAGGCTCACGAGCGATGAAAAGGCATTAGAATCTACAACATATGGGCGCATCACCTCAATAAGGGCTGGGATTTTATTTACTTTTCAGAGAAAAACACTAATAACACGTTTCTCTGATTGTGATACGATAGATCAAATCAAAAAATACGCTAACAGGTAGACTGTTAGAGAAATACCGAGTACAAGAATGAGGGCAAGAAAGAATGTATTCATCTATCATGGATAATATTCCCCTTCTTTTCTTTTGCAAATTTTTCCTCTAGACTATAATAGCAAACGTAGTTAGATTGCATGGGGGGACGCCCCTGAAGCAAGCCCATTCATCCACATAATCTCACTCATTCTTGAAAAAACCTGAACTTGCTCGAACATTTATTACGCCAATATTCGAAGTCCTCGCTGTAGGATGAGCTTTTGCTTTTTCTTACTACCTTCGTGGGATTACGGATTGGATTCCTTTTGTTCAACTCCGGATTCCCGTGATTAGTTATGAACAATTTTTTCCGTTTATTCTTTCTGGGATTATTCTCTGGATATTTATTTTTGGAGTAAAATGAATGTATGACATAAGAAACGGTACTCCATTTATTGAGGAAATCCGACTCGTGATAACCTATAGTTTTTTTTGGTTTCTATTTTATCTAAGTTTTGTCTATCTTTCGACGGGCTTTTTGTTCAAGAAAGAAATTCCACGACTTATCATCATCTATGTCTACATTCTCTCAACCATAGGATCACTCCTTATTCGCACGATTTGGTACAATGTTTTTTCCTATCTTTACAAAAAAGATTATCTCCAAAAGAGGAAAATTCTTGTCATAGGGAAAAAGGAAGAATCAGAATCTATTCTTATTCATGATCCGACCGCCTCTTTGCTCTATCTTGATGTATGAGAAAAAACTGAAATCAAAGAGAATATTAGAAAAAGAGAGATTGATACTATCCTCTCATTGAAGCATACGAACATCAAGAATCTTGAGGAAATTATCGAATTAGCTCGGGTATATGGAATAAGCTTTGTATATCCAAAAATTATACCCGAAGCAGAAAACTTTACACATAGAGAACGTCTTTTCTGAGATATGCCCGTGGTTGAGATTACTGCAGTATCGATTAGTGCCTGGGAACGCATACTCAAGCGAGCTATTGATATTCTCTGATCACTTTCTGGTTTGATTCTGCTGTTTCCAATGCTCACCATCATTGCTCTCTGAATAAAAATAGAAGACCCAAGTGGACCCATTATTTTTAGAAATAGAAGAATCTGAAAAGATGGAAAGGTCTTTCATCTCTATAAATTCCGATATATGTACTGGAAGTATTCAGTAAAAGATGCATATGGAGTTACAGAAAAAAATGATGATGCATTAAAATTCGAAGAAGAGCTCAAACAAAAGAGTGATATCAGAAAATGACCACTCTACAAGATAGAGAATGATCCAAGAAAGATGCGATTCTGAAAAATCATAGAAAAACTCTCCCTTGATGAGCTTCCACAACTTTGGAATGTACTCAAATGAGACATGTCACTCATCGGACCTCGTCCTCATCAGCCTCGTGAAGTTGAGCAATATAATGAACTTGATCATCAAGTTCTCACAATTAAACCAGGCATAACTGGTATGGCGCAAGTCTATGGTCGAGACAAGAACTCTTGGGAAGAAGAAGTCATACGGGACCGCTACTATATCGAACACTATTCGATTACTCTGGATCTGGCCATACTGTTACGAACATTTTTTGTAGTAATTTCGAGGATATTTAAAAAATAAATAAGCTTCTCTTGATTATGTTCTGGAAAGAAATCCTCGCTACCATAGCAGTATTAATCGCACTTTATTCGCATTGGAAATATATCAGAAGTGCATTGAACGGAGAAACTACTCCTCATGTTTTTTCATGGTGAATATGGACTATTACAACATGAGTAGCATTCTTTGCCCAAGTAGAATGAGGATGATGATGGTGAAGTGCTCAAGGATGAGTCACTTTTATTATTTGCTTGGGTATAACTTTTCTTGCTTATAGATATGGAAGTATTGGTTCATTTTCAAGAATAGACTGGCTATCACTTTTTTTATCTACCATGGCCATATTTTTATGGCAAATAACCGATAATCCCCTCTATGCTACCATCTTTATATCTCTTGCCGATGGAATCTGATACATTCCAACATTTCGGAAAGTCTGGAATAAACCAGGAAGCGAACCATCAAAATTTTATTGGCTCATGAACGTCAAACATTGACTATCAATTATATCACTCTCAAATTATAACCTTACTACCATGATGTTTTCTAGTATGATTATATCGATGAATCTTTTACTCCTCCTTATCCAATGAATCAGAAATCATGAAATATAGACTTTTTCCTTGAAAAAATAAAAAAATCTCTATTATCGAATATATGATTACTCTCGCTCAAACAGTCGTGGTCAATGTGTAATTCTCCCATGGAGAGGATACTTTGACGCGATTAGTAGCGTAAAAGCCTCTCGATGGAGAGGTTTTTATTCTAAATAGGTATACACGAGGAGAATCTCATCTCCTCAAAACTTCTTACTTCCAACTTCTAATTTATCCAATTATGTCAGATTTCCCGAAACAATATGATCCGAAGATAGCGGAACCATCAGCCCAAAACCTCTGGGAAGAAAAGAAGATCTATCTTCCAAATGAAAGCACCACTGGAAATAACTTCTATATACCAATTCCTCCTCCGAACGTAACAGGAAATCTCCATCTCGGGCATGCCCTCACACTCACGGTGGAAGATATTATGATTCGCTACCATCGTATGAGAGGTGATAGTACTGTCTGGGTTCCTGGAACTGATCATGCTGGTATTGCTACTCAGGCACAAGTAGAGAAACGACTGGAAAAAAATGGAACCAATCGAAAGGCTCTTGGAAGAGAAAAGTTTCTCGATGAATGTTGGAAATGGATTGATGAATATGGAGGAAATATTCAGAAACAAATTCGTCAGATGGGAGCATCCGTTGATTGGTCCAAAGAACGTTTTACATTCGATAAAAAATCCAATGAACTGGTTGAAAAAATCTTTGTTGATCTCTATAATAAATGACTCATATACCGTGGTGAGTATATGGTGAATTATTCTCCTGTATTAGAATCTGTAATATCCGACATCGAGGTAGACTACGAGGAAGTAGAAGAGAAGATGTACTATATCAACTATTTTGTTTCTGGAAGTGACAATGAGCTCCTCGTAGCAACAACTCGCCCAGAAACCCTTCTTGCAGACCAGGCACTTGCTGTCCACCCAAAAGACAAACGATATAAGAAACTCATCGGACGAACCGTGGTTCTCCCTATCGTGAACAAAGAAATCCCCATCATTGGAGATGAGATGGTTGATATGGAATTTGGTACATGAGTGGTAAAAATCACTCCTGCACATGATCCAGCAGATTTTGAAACCGCAAAAAGACACAATCTCAGGCTTGATTACCGAGTTATCGACAAGAATGGTATCATGACTGCGGAAGCTGGACCATTTGCTGGACAAAAAGGAACAGAAGAAGCTCGTGGCAATATCGTAGAACTCCTCAGGTCAAAAGGGAATCTCGTAAGAATTGAACCATATACACACAAAGTTGGATTCTGCTCCCGTGGAAAATGTCGTATCGAGTCCGTTGTATCCACTCAATGGTTTGTACGTGCTGGAGTAATGGCAGAAAAGGTGATTGCAGGATACAAGAAAAAAGAGTTTGTTATTATGCCAGAGAGGTTTAATAAGAC
>JAYRRZ010000096.1:0-4533 GCA_041909865.1 Candidatus Altimarinota bacterium
ATGACTTTTTGTTTGGTTTTTTGTTCGAGTTCTCGTCGAGCATTTCCAGCGACAGTTCATCATTCCTGTGAGGCTTTTTGTATCTCATTCCATCATCTGCTATCTTTTTGCTTCATGATCTCAGTCGTCGAGGCTTCACCGAGCATCGTGAAGATGAGTTCGAGATCCGTCATATGATCTCGGAGATTATCGGATTTTTTCGTGAGTCACTTGTATTCTCTATACTCGCTCGGAGTCATCCCGAAAGTGGCACGAGAGATCTGTGCTGTGAGTATCCCGTATTGTCGTTCCTCGACTCATCGTATATCCCACTCATCAGTGAGGTCCTTTCGGACTGCTACTCATCGCATTCGCTTGTCGATCCATTCTTTGCTGTATCATTTGGCTTCATAGGTTTCAGTCATTCGCTTCATAGCGAGCTCTGGATCTTCTATCTCTTGTATTCGCTCATATCCGACCTGTGCGAGCCATCTCTTGAATGGTTCGGCTTTTGTAGATGGGATAGATTGGATGATGCGGAGGAGTGTCTCGGTATTGGCACAGTCTGTGAGACGCATCTTGCCGTCTTCTGCCATCATTTTCAAACCGTGACAGTTTGTCACGACTTCACTTCATTCCTTTTTAAGGCGATTTTTAAGGGTTCTCCAATAGGTAGAAGGATCTTTTGCTTCACTTTCTGCCAGGATAGATACAACATCCACTACGGAAAACCACCATTCATCGTTATGAGTGATTTTACGGATTTCTTTTTGCTCGAAGAGAGCGAGTGATTGAGGAGTCATATCGTATAGGGTTATAGGATTTTTGCTTTTATGAAGCTATTTTCGGAATTTCCGAATTTTCTTCGAGTGGTTCGTCGGAATTTCCGACGAACCACAATTATTTCCCCTCGATCTCGGCGACGATCGCATCTATAGACTTTCGGAGTTCATCTTGCCGTGTTACGATTCCAGCGATTTTTTCATTGAGCTCCGTTATATCTATGACTTCTCGCGTATCCTTTTGTTCTACATAGCTCGATACTGCGATATTATAGTCTTTTCCAGCGATAGCTTTATTCTCGACGAGTTTCGCAAAGTATTCTTTGTCTGCGCGGGCAATATAGGCATCGAGTATATTTTTTCGATTCTCTGGCGTGAGTGTATTCTTCGCATTTCCTCGCTTGAACTCTGCTGAGGCATCGATGAAGAGGACACTATTATCTTTTTTTGATTTTTTGAGTACGAGTATACAGGTAGCTATGCTGGTCCCGAAAAAGAGATCAGGAGGGAGCTGTATCACGGCATCGACATAGTTATTATCGATGAGGTACTTTCGGATCTTTTCCTCTGCTCCACCACGATAGAGCACTCATGGGAACTCGACTATTGCAGCTGTTCCGCTCGTAGCAAGCCACTTGAGCATATGGAGTGTGAAGGCGAGGTCAGCTTTACTTTTTGGAGCAAGGACTCAGGCAGGAGCAAAACGAGGATCATTGATAAGGATAGGATTCGCATCACCTTCCCAGTTGATACTATATGGAGGATTGGATACTATCGCATCAAAAGGCTCTTCATCCCAGTGTTTTGGATGCGTGAGAGTATCACCGTGTGCTATATTGAATTTCTCATAGTTGATGTCGTGGAGAAACATATTGATACGACAGAGATTGTAGGTGGTGATATTGATTTCCTGTCCGAAAAATCCCTGACGGACATTTTCTTTTCCGAGGACCTTCGCGAACTTGAGGAGGAGAGAGCCAGATCCACAGCATGGATCATAGACTTTGTTTACCTGCGTTTTTCCTACGGTTGTGATCTCTGCGAGGAGTTCGCTCACTTCCTGAGGCGTGAAGAATTCACCTCCAGATTTTCAGGCATTTGAGGCATACATTCCCATGAGATATTCGTACGCATCACCGAAGGCATCGATGGTATTTTCTGTATAGTTTCCGAGCTTGAGATCGGCTATAGATTCGAGGAGTTCCCTGAGGCGTTTATTTCTCTGTTCGACCGTATTCCCGAGCTTGTTAGAGTTCACATCGAGATCATCGAAGAGTCACTTGATGTCATCCTCACTCTCTGTACCGTGAGCTGATTTTTCTATATTTTTGAATACTCTTGAAAGAGTTTCATTGAGATTCTCATCATTTTTTGATCTTTTGACAACGTTCGTAAAGAGCTCGCTTGGTAAGATGAAGAATCCTTTCTGCTTCACTGTCTCAGTTCTCCCATATTCGGCTTGATTGTCAGAGAGTTTTGCATAATCAAAATTATCTTCAGGTTCATTCTCATTGATATATCTCGTGAGATTCTCACTGATAAATCGATAGAATAACATCCCGAGAACGTATTGCTTAAAATCCCATCCATCGACACTTCCTCGAAGTTGGTTTGCTATCTGCCAGATCGACTTATGGAGCTCAGCTCGCTCTTGGTCTTTTATCATAAAATGAATTTATAGAATATAGAGAAAGTATATATAGAAAGCCAAAAAGTCCAAATCTATTCTTGTTCATCTTTGTTCAATTTTATTTTTTCAGTTACTATGTATTTATTAACATTTCCCTCATATACTGCGGCTTCGATATGAGAGTGCTCATAGGTATTTTTCAGATCTACGAATCGTATATCATCACCGTTTATATGTCTTTCTCCATCGATCCTCTCCACTTGCCCATCAGATCATTTGAGGAGAGTGACTTTCATATATTCGGTATTGGCGATAGCATCTTTGATTTTATCATATTCTTCGATTTCTATGCGTTTTCCTGTCTTGCTCTCATAGTACACATCATACATATCTCGTTTGTCTTTTATGGGTACGATCTTCCCTTTGATTATCTCATATCCATCATAGGCGAGATATTCGCTATAGTGTTTTTGCATTTCGATACCTGCTTCGATTGATCCAAAACGTATCGGATTGAGATAGGCTTCTATGATAGAAAAGAGGATATTATGTCACTCTTCATAGTAAGAAGTCGCAAGGACTCGAAAGAGATCATCTACCATTCTCCACTTGGTGTTCGGATAGATGATAAGATATTCAGGTACTTCGCACGCTTTTAGTGTTTTTATAATACTTTCCGCATTTCCAGAGTCTCCTATCCATCTGGCGATTCGTTCGAGGGTAGTGGGATTTATGATAGATTTCTGAGTTTTATAAAGTAGACTTCTCTTATATTCAAAAAGACTGAGAGTGTCTATAGTAGTGATAATCCTATCAAATGTACTGTAGAGATATTCACCATATCTATCATAGGTTCTATGTTCTTTGAACTGAAGTTCGATCATTTTTTCATCCTTCAATATGTTGAGTATTTTATCGGGTGGCAAGAATTTTCCTGATTTCTTAGCTTCTTCAATACTCTCATCATCAAATATTATTCTCCTCTCCCTATCGTATTTATATCGAAGCGATTTGATAAGATAATCGATAGTTTTAATAATCAGCATACCTTCAGTATCTTTTGATTTTTCCATATATCGAGATAATTGCCGAAATAATTAGTCTGGAGTATATGGATTTTTTTATTTTCTGCGAGTCTTTCCACGACAAAATAATTCCTCTATACTCATAATTTCCTCTTCACTTGGATTGTTATAGGATAACTTTAGGAATCTTCTCATCTTTTTTGTAGGCTTTCCATTTCTATATTCATATTTTATCGTTCGACTGAGTGCTATAGCCTTTGTCGCATTCATTCACATCAGATATGAGAGTCTTCTTCAGAATTTCGATTCATTCTGGCTTTCATATGCGAGATTGAGTGTTTTTCTCGATGCGAAGTATCCATTTGATTGCCAATAGAGTACAAGGCATTTGAGCCTTGTTTCACTACACGGATCGATAAACCACCATCTGAGTCCGCCATAGTGGCAAGTTGTGGCAATGAGAGGGATTTTATAATCAAAATCTTTCTTTTCTCAGGTATCCCTTTTTGTCTGCGTAAATATTACCCTCACACTTCATCGCATCTCTTCATTATTTTTCTCTATCCAGAATCACATCGATCCAGTCTCTTGATCTCAGATCGACCACTTTATGTTTCCATATTTACAGGTGACGTTTTTTTCGAGATACCCATACTTCTTGAGAAAAGCTATGGTGAATTTTTTATAATCATCCGTCGTGCTTCTTTTGTTCCAGTAGTATCTTCCCATATTCATTTTGTTAAATTATAAAGTAACCCCGTGCATACTGTTGGTATAATGAGTATCATTTTCTATATCACTGATATAGTTCTGTAGTGAGTTTCCATATCCGTCATTTTCCGTCATATTCTGACTATTTTCCAATCGTCTCACCTCTTCTCTGCAAAGTGGGACAAACTGAGTCATCCACCTATTTCCGTATTGCCTCTTCCTCATCTTGTGATAGATCGAGAATCGAATGTAACCTTTTCGAAATGTTGCACCATATTCACACTTCAAACTTTCTTCTTACAAGAGAGTTTTTTTGTCGACAAGTTCTTCTCAAACACGTAGATATACTTCCCCAGAATATAGTCAATCCAAAGCAGTATATAGCGAAACATTGACATCATCGGCA
>JAYRRZ010000097.1:0-5880 GCA_041909865.1 Candidatus Altimarinota bacterium
GATCATGTGCCACCAGTAATAAAAATAACTTTGTTATCAAACATAGAAGAAATATTTAATTTTTCTTGGAAATAAGAATTGTATCAAAGAGTATATGCTTAAGTCCGGAATTCTCAAGTGTAAACAACCCTTGTTCAAGGGTTCCAACCAGTGGATAGCCATGGATATTCAGAGAAGTATTCATTACCCCTGACATACCGGTAAGATTTTTATACTCCGAGAGAAGCTGAAACATCCAAGGATTCGTATTTTCATTGACCAATTGAGGTCGAAGCGTCTTGTCCTTCTGATGGATTGCAGCAGCAAGATGTTTTCTTGCAACTGGAAGACTATCTACTGCAGTAATCATATAATAACTACTTTCCTGCACTCGTGGAGCAATCTCCTTCCAATTCTTGATATATTCCCCTGCTGCTGACTCAAGCATAGTCGGAGCAAATGGCATCCAAAAATCTCTCATCTTAATCATATCATTGACGGTGTGAAAATTGGCAAGGCTCGATGCATTTGAGAGAATGGCTCGATTACAGAGTGAACGAGCCCCCCACTCACCTTGTCCACGACAAACAGCCACAATCTCATGTTCAGACAAGAGTCTTGCAATATGATTGGCAGAAGATTCATCATCAACAAGATCCACAATATCGTATTTTTCCCCCAGACTATTGGCAGCAATAAACGCTTGAACTCTAGAATTCTCTATTGCAATTCCATTATACATAGTCCCAATTGGTTTCATTTCCGCTATATTTTCTCATCAGTGAATAGATGCATGAAGAATCGCACCAATAACATTGGATTCATCTCAACATGATGGCATAAAATATGCTTTCTCCAGCCTCTTCATTTCCCCAATACGCTTATTGAGCTTTACATTCATGAATACTCAC
This sequence comes from Candidatus Altimarinota bacterium, assembly GCA_041909865.1. Taxonomy (GTDB): domain Bacteria; phylum Patescibacteriota; class Gracilibacteria; order BD1-5; family UBA2023; genus JABFSX01. Next base: position 891 of record JAYRRZ010000097.1, read on the forward strand.
CCAGAGAATGCCACTTTCCTAATACCAGTTTCTTTGATGGCATTTTCAATCCACTCGAGAACGCGTTCCTCAGTCATGTGCTGAAGAGCGCCAGCAATATTATCAAAACGTCTTCAGAAAAGTTTATTTTCAAGAAACACAAGAGCACGATTGAGCGGTATTTTTGATTTCCAAACCAACCCATCAACTTGGATCATATCACGAAACACTTCCTCATATGTTTTCTTAAAATATTTTTCTGTTGTATAGGCTGCGAGACCCATGACTTTGTATTCATGCTCAAGTGGCTTCATTCCCATTGCTCGAGTCATATTCGACCAGATAAATCAGAGAGAATGAACAAAAGGGGTTGTTGCGAGAGTTTCGAGTTTCTGATTGCTCCAGATTCTTACCGAAGCACAAAGTGCGTCATCACCCATCCCATCTAGTGTCATAACGAGCACGGGCTCAGAGGAAAGGTGGAGAGCATAAAAATATATTGGAGACAAAGCGTGTGATTCATGGTGCTCAGCAAAAGTTATTTGTGAATCCTGAAGTGTCTTTCCAACAATCTTCTCAAGAGCGCTCTTAAGGAGTGGGAAATGCTTCTTATTCAATGAATGAAATCGTTTCTTCTGAAGACGAAGATAGATTCATGGGAATACCTTGGAAAGATGGTACATTACTTTTTCATGGAGAGAGATTTTTACTCCCTCCAAATCTTCTCGAACATGAGTTTTATCTTCGACAAAAAGCTCTGGAAAAATCGAGGCCCCTACTGAAACAAAAGAATCTACCAGGGCCAAATCAACTTTGGTTCAGAGAAATCGTAATGCTTTAAATGGGAAGCCTGTGCTATTCTTTATATTATCAAATTTCTCCTCTTGAAAAACATAGAGGAGTTTTCCGTCCTCATAATATCAAATAGCCGCATTATGTCAGGGATAGATGGAGATTATTTTCATAGGGGTTGGCACTTAAAATACAGTCGTAAACATTTTCGTAAAAAAATCAAAACATATCAAAGAAGTCCATAGTACTTTTTAAATACATAATTTTCCTCATTAACTCCGAGGATTTCAGGATTCACCTTTCCTGTAGTAGCACTTTCATCATGTATACGAAAATTCGTCACAACTTTATTATAGAATTGACTCGTGGCACCACCGAGTGTAATCTTTATAAAAAACTCCCAGTCAGAAACCAGTTTGAGGGATTCGTTATAAAAACCAAATCTCTCATGCAAATCACGCCGTGCAATCACTGTCGGTTGCGAGATATAACAACTCAATCCCAACAAGAAATGGTTCAATCCATGATAGTAGATTTTTTTATTGGGATATGGTGTACCTATATTTTTCTGTAAATCATGGTTATAGGTATTTCTCAGAGCATAATACAAATCTTTTCAGCCCGTTGATTCGATAAAATTTAGATAATCGTCTAACACGTTCGGTTCTAGAAAGTCATCCGATGGAAGCACGAGTACATAATCACCTATTGATGCTTTTACTCCTTCATTAAATGCATTATAAATTCATTTTGGTGTTGACTGAACAATATCCACCTGAATACGTCCTTCCACGTTCTTTTTGTATTCATTTGCAATATCAATAGTAGCATCTGTGGAAAAACCATCCAATATAACATGTTGGATACTATGTTTCTCGGAGATTTTTTGATTTCATACAGATTGTAGGGTTTGCTGGATATATTTTTCAGAATTGTAGCTACAAGTAACAATGGAAAGTTTCATAAGATAAGAATAGTTTAATGGTTAATATCAGATAAGATTTCGCGGCGAATGGCATTATAATTTTCCTCGATTGATTCTAATGTAATATTATTTCTTAATTCCCATTCTTTGGCCCAACAATTAAAGAAGAAGAACATATACTGCATCACAAATATAAATCCAGGTTTTCCACTCTTCCATGCACCATTTACGAAATAGTATTGAATAAAATAAAATCCAAGTTTGCCCAATATCCAGAAAATACTATGGTTGGATCCCACATCAAAATGATGTTTTGCCTCAATATCACTGTAATTACTATGTGCCATCTCAAATTTTTTGATATTATAGAGAGAGAGATGATGCACTACGTAATCATCTTCCATGGGCATATGAAAGACCGTTTTAGACTTATTCTGCATAGATGAATGAATAAAACCTGTGGCATAATACATGTCTTTTTTGGACACAATCCACCTTCCACCTTCTACAAACTTTCACAAATACCCATACGTCGAAAAGGTAAGATTTCGAATCCCATAATGATAATTCTTTTGCACGGCAGTAATGCCATCATATTCTCCCTTTTGTGTAATCTCAATAGTCTTTTCAAGGAGCTTCTTGGGCCACATATGATCAGTAAAAGACCAAGTCATATAATCGGTTTCAACTTTTGATTTTACGAATTCGAGTTCTTCTGGTGTTTCTACATATCAATTATTTTTGTACTCATATACCGTAGCTCAGAGCGATGTGGCTATTTCGCGAGTCTTATCAGTACTGTAATTATCAATAACGATAACTTTTCCATACTGTATAAAATTTCGTATCGGGTATTCGATACGTTTTTCTTCATTAAAAGCAAATAGCACAAATGTGAGATTATTCGATGACATAATTTATATAAATGGACTAAACTTAGAAAGTGTTCTTTTGAGACTCATAATGGTCTTCTGATCTTTCAGAATATATTTTTTGATAAAGAGAATACTTGTGTTTTTTATATAGCTCAAAATAAATCGTATATACAATGGGATACTCCTGTATGGAATAGCATATATCTTCGCTATATACATAAATGCATCGAGAGTAATCTTCTCGCGCTTCCATCAATTCGTCATATGGAATGTGTCCCATCGAATATTATCAGCACGAGTCTTGATGGTCGGCAGAGCAATAATCATAAATGGAGATTCAATCATGCTATGTAATAAGACGAACAAATGAATTGTTTGTGTACCGATAAATGTTTCTTTTTCATTACAGGCATCCCATTTACTTTTTAGAAAAATCTGTCATGACATTCCTCAGAAAAACCCAACCGTCTTAATCCTATCAGGCTGAAGAGAATGTACAAATTCTTTTAAAGTATTGTATCTTGTATTTTCTTCGATAGACATATTTGGACGAAGCATTACTGGCTCTAGGAGAGAGATATCATATCCCCAATTATTCGTGATAAAATACTCAGCTGTTTCTTGTGATAGAGCATCTATAACCCCTGTGATGGCTTCAGGAAAAAATGCATCATCATCTCCGATAAAACAACAATATTTTCCATTTGCTAAAGATACCACCTTGAGAACATTTCGATCAAATCAAAGATTCTCAGGATTACGAGAATATACAATATTGGGATACTTCGCAACATACCCTGACATCATCTCCTCAGTACCATCATTACTCCCATTATCAGATACGACGATTTCTAACTCTGAGAATACCGACTGTTCAACAATACTATCAATACATTGCTGCAGACATTTTTTACGATTATATGTAGGAATACAAATGGAGAGAAGGGGCATATTTATAGGGTTTTCATGGACGAGATAGTTTCTGCTAATCATTTCTCGATAGAATATACAGACTTCCATCATAACGCTGAAAGGGTGGAGATATCTGCTTTTACTTCCATCACTTCTCACTTCCTATACTCTAAGGAACCAAAATCAAGTACTGCCGATGTTCAGAGCATGGATTGAATCTTTTCTACTATCTGTCGTATACTATAGACTTCACCCGTTCCTAAATCATACTCCGTCGTATAATCTTTGAGTCATTCAATATTATCGAGAATCATGTCGTATGCAGATACCACATCTTTTACATAGACAAAATCTCTTTTTTGTTCTCACAGAGTAAGAGGAATTCTCTCTTTGCCTCCTAAAAGCGTCGAGATAATATAGGGAAGAAATTTTTTTTCATTATCTCTAGGTCCATACATGTGCTCAATTTTTAGATTTACAAACTTCATAGTGGTATGCTCTTTTATTGCGAGATGAGCATATTTGAGGAAGTCCTTTTTCGAGAGAGCATAATATTTTAATCCAATAGGTAGTTCCATCGTTTCATCCCAAAAAGTATCCGAGTTAAGAAACGCTCAGACTCCGTATTGAATCCCGAGCTCAAGTAGCCTCATGGGAAAAAGAAGATTGGTCTCAATGATACTAGCAAGACTTTCGTTACTCCTCCCATAAGTCGTTGCTGTATGGATAATACAATCGATTTTTTTATCACGAAAGATGGTTTCCACATCAGCACTATCACTATCAAAAAAGATTACCTGCTGCATGTATTTCTGTATCTTCGATACATCTGAGAAACTTCTCTTAAGAGCAATGATAGTGTATTTCGCAGAAAGATCTTCAATAATGTGACTTCAGAGGAATCATGTTCCTCAAGTGAGTAAAATAGTTTTTTTCATTATTTTCCCGTACAGAAACTACGGATTATGGAGGTAATATACTCATACTGCTCTTCTCCAAGCCCCGGATAGACCCCGAGCCAGAATGTCTGATTCATCACAAAATCTGTATTCGGCAAGTCTCCAATTACTCGATAATTGTCCACATAATCGATAAATGCTGGCTGTCGGAGATAGTTCCCCGAAAAAAGAAGCCTTGTTCCTATCTTCTTGTTATTGAGGTATTGCATGAGTTCTTCTCGATTGATGCCAGACTCCGGACGAATTGAGAGCACATATCCAAACCAGCTTGGCTCACTATTGTCAGTTGCTTTTGGAAGGATAAAATACGTATCCAGCCCCTCTTCCATAAGGCGTTTTGTGAGATATGCCCAGTTGGTATTTCGCTTCGCAATAAATCACTCAAGTTTCCCTAGTTGTGCAACACCCAATGCTGCCTGCATGTCAGTAATTTTCAGATTATATCCTAATCGGGAATATACATACTTATGATCAAATCCTTTTGGGAGCTCTCCAAGCTGCCAACCAAATCGATTATTACAACTATTATCTTGCCCGGTCCCACACCA
>JAYRRZ010000098.1:0-1720 GCA_041909865.1 Candidatus Altimarinota bacterium
CGGGCAATACTTGTTGTCCAGAGACCGCTACACGGTTAAAAACCTAGATTTTAACAGTCCGGGTTATGATTTTGGCGAAGCGTTGTTTGATAAGGGTATTATCTTCTCATCTTCGAGAGACAGCTCCAGGGCTATCAGCCGTGAGCACACGTGGACGGGCACACAGTTTTTTGATATGTATTATGTAAAAGGGGAGAAGACGAGCTTCGGTAAACCACAAAGAATGAAAGGTGATGCAGAGACGAAATACCATGAAGCCTATCCAACGTTCACACCGGACAATAAGAAAGTTTATTTTACCAGAAACAACTACCTCAACAATAAAGTAAAAACGAGTTCGGATAAAATCGTCAAACTAAAAATCTATGAATCAGATGTAGACGGTTTGGACTGGAAGAACGACAAGAATTTTGAATACAACAACAACGAATACAGTGTAGGACATCCGGCGTTGACACCCGATGGCAACACGATGTATTTTGTGAGTGATATGCCGGGCGGCTATGGTGCTACGGACTTATATGTAACCAAAAAAGAAGGGGACAAATGGGGCACTCCAAAAAATCTGGGACCTGAAATCAATACGGAAGGCAGAGAGATGTTTCCGTATGTAGATAAAGAAGGACAATTGTTTTTTGCCTCAGACGGACATGGCGGCTTAGGCGGTCTGGATAACTTCCGCACGAAATACAATGACAAGACACAGAAATTTGGCAAGATCAGAAACATAGGCGCACCGATCAACAGCTCGTATGATGACTTTGCGATGGTATATGGAGCAGATAAGAGCTACGGCTATTTTACCTCCGACCGTCCTGACGGCAAGGGTTTGGATGATATTTATTCTTTTACGGATGATGGCATCTATCTGGAAGGCATCGTGGTGGACAAAGCCACGGGCGAGCCTATCTGCAGCAGCAGTGTGGTGATGAATGCAAAAGTAAACAACAGCCAGCAAGGCAGCACGACGACGGAGTGTGACGGAGAGTTTGAGTTTAATGTAGTAAGAAATACGGACTACTGCTTTGTGGGCAGTGCGGAAGGCTACAGCACGAACAGCGATATCTGTGCCACCACGAAAGGCGTGGCACCGGGCGGCAAAGTGTTTGTGAAAATACCATTAGAGAAGAAAAAGGAATATGCGATGAGCGTGCAGGTGCTGGGCTTCAAATCCTTGGATCAAAAATCGTCGAAATCACCGGGTGATAAATCGGTAGATGACAAATCACCGAAATCGCCATCAGACAAATCTGTAGATGACAAATCACCGAAAACACCGGGCGAGGAGATAATAGAAGACAAAAGCATAACCGACAGACCTGTAGGGCAATACAGTATATATGACAAGAGCATAAAACCGGAAGAGAGAGGTTTAGAGATACTTAAAAATGCAAAACTATTGCTGACCAGCAAATGTGAAGGCTGGACAAAAGCGTTGACAACGGATGAGAACGGCAAGATCTGTGAGATAGTGAGATGTGACTGTGATTATGAGATTACGGCAAACGCAAAAGACTATATGCCGGGCACGATAGAAATCAAAGACGACGGACAGTGTGTGATAGACCGCAAATGCGGAGTGAATCCGAGAGAAGAAGAAGTGGTACTGTTGCCACCGGGAGTGGAAGTAGATAAAACTACAGGTAAAATAACAGATGTAGGCGTAGGGCCGGGAGGTAAAGCTATTGAGCTAAAAGACATTTATTATGACTTCGACAAG
>JAYRRZ010000099.1:0-9553 GCA_041909865.1 Candidatus Altimarinota bacterium
CGCTGCAGATACTCACTATGAATGTGTATCATACAAGCTCAGTGCTTCCTCCTCACCATCTACACCAGTTCCGACAACTCCAACCCCAGAGAAGATGACAGAGACAAAGACAGGTCCAGAGACTCTTATCCTTATTATCGCTGCATTCTTCATTGCCTTCGGTCTTATGTTCTCTCTCCGCCGCCGCATTTAATGTATCAGAAATATTACTGCCAGTCACGATTGTGTGGCTGGTTTTTTTGTGAAAAAAAGAAAATATATTGACAAAATTTAATTTTTATATAGAGTTCGTTTAAAAGAAAGAAACGCTTGTTAGGATTTTCGATGAAATTCAGTATGACATGGTGTTGGTGTTTTTTCTCTTTCGCGCGCTCAGATTTTTGCTTTCCTATCGATTTTGTGATATCGTGAAGAGGTAAAGTCTAATTTTTATCTATCTATTTATGTTTACGACTCGTCATATCCGCGCCAACATTGTACATTCTCTCGGGCTCACCAAGGGTGAGGTAAAGTGGGAGGGAATAATGCTTGATAGCAGTCTTCTAAGAAGAGAGGAAACAAAAGAAGAACCAGCTCCTACTCAAATAAGAAAGCACTCGAATACTGTGGAAAGAGTTATCGCTCACAAAGAGAATGATCCTATTGATATCCAATTTGACGAAAATAACAAGCTTAAGAAGGAGTCACTGGTAGATTTGCTTTGTGATCTTGATGGTATGGCTGGTGTCGAGCGTACCAATCGCGGCTGGTTTCGTCGAACCTTCTTTGGTGGTGGAGATCAGAAGGAAGTTGTTGGTGAAATGCAATTAAAGCTCCTGCTCTCAGGCAAAGGAAAAGAAGAAATTAATGAGATTTATCAGAGAGTTACAGGAGAAAATGAAGGACTCGATATCAGCAAAGCAGATATCAAGGCAGAGGCTACTGCTCCTTCGAGCCGATTTGATTTTGATCATAGTATACAATCCAAAATTACCAAGTTTCAGATTGCTCTCATCCAAGATGTGGATGTTGTGGCAACACTCTCTTCAATTCTTCTTCAAGATAAAGATGCCCGTACTGGGCTTCGTGCTGTTCTAGAATGACAAACTCAAACTCTTCAAAATGCATTGAATAATCCAGAGAAAATGGAGAACTTCGCAAAAACTCTTGAAGAAAGTGGAGTATTGGAACGTGACCCATCATTCCTAGAAAAAGTTGCTTCAGTTCTCCTTCGTATGGGAATTAGTGCTGGATTCTCTATTTTCTCTGCTGGGGCACTTGGTGGATATATGGAGCAATCAAAACTTCGCGTTAATGAATGAGGAGAATTTAAAAGAGATGGACTCAATCTCACTGCAAAGAAATGATTTGGTACGGATGGATCAGTCTCTGCTTGAGTTTCTGCGGATCTTGTTGGAATTCGTGGTGAGCTAAATATAAATGATCCAGAAACTCGAATTCAGAAATGAATTGCAGATGTTATGAGCTCCGACAATATATTACAAGCTTCCATGGAACTCGTAAGACGAGTAAATGAAAAATATAATGCTGGTGCTCGTGCAGAGAATGCGCCAGAATTGAGTGAAAAGGAACAAACACAAGCGACAACAATTGCCAATCTTGGAAATGCTTATCTGAATGCTCAGGAAAAACTTAGAACGCTTGATAATTCACCAGCAAAGACAAATGCCCTTGCTCAGAATACTCTCATCTATCTTTCGAAAGTAGAAAAATTAGAAGGAGCACAATTTAAGGGAATCTTTGCTGCTGCAAATCTTGCGGGAGTATTTGTTGGATTCTCTGGTGCTACCGCAGATGTCTCATCCTCTTCTCAAAATCTCAAAGTTGGTGCTGGAGTTATTGAATGACAAGTCCTTGGTACTGAGAAGATTTCAGAGGGCCAAGTACAAGAGAAACTCAATGAACTCGGTATTACGAGAGAAGGGAATACATATTTACAAAATGGGGAGACTCTCATTCAGGTTCCAGATGGAAAAAAAGTACAATGGCAGTTTGAAAAAATTATTACTGATCGTGATACGATAATCCGAGCAATTCCAAACCTTATTGACGCAAATCAAACATCTCAATCAACACTTATTTCTCTTAAACGAGAGAATGTTGTAGCAAAGAATGAGTATATTCAAGCAAATTCCCAGAAAGTTTCTGAACTTATGCATTCTCTTCGTCAGACGGATGCTCGTACTTCTTCACTTCAGAAGGCAATCACAGAGGGAAAATACGATGATGCAAGCAGCATACTCACTTCCATACTTCAAGTTAGTAACAATTCAACAGCGAAAGGCCTTCTTACCGCCATGAAGGAACTCAACTCTCTTGTAGAGAAATCTGATTTCTTCAATCTTCTCCTCTCAAAAACTTCATGAGGAAGAATGTCTCTTGCGCTTGGAAGTAAGATTGATTCTGAAAAGGATGTTTCAAAAGACTTGAGGGCATACTATGAGAAGATTGCAGATGCTTTTGCAAAGCAATACGGAATCTCAAAGTCGCAGGTTATGGAACAATTTAATGCTATTGTCTCAGGAGGACTTACCAAAGACAAAGTACACCAATTTGGTGATACGTTCAAAGATGGATTTACAGGAGTAGTGGCTTTTAGTCAGATTAACAAAGGAGGTACACGTTTTGCAGAACTTCATAAAATTATCAACAGCAATGCTCGTATGATTGGTAATCCAAATGAAGTAACCGATACTGACTTTGCCAATAAAATCCGAGAGAAAATCAAGGCGAAGATTACCCCTGCTGAAATTGGGAACTTTATGAAGGATAATCCAGAAATTGTAGGAAAAGACCAAGAGTTTATCAGATCACTTATGGTTGCAGGAAAGGTTTCATCATACCTTTCATACGAAGAAAGTGCTCAGTGTTTTAATCTCGGATTCGTGGTAGAACCTGGAAAACTTACTCCACCCCTCCAATGAGAAAAAACCGATGGTACCATGGTACAAGGAACAACGGTCGGGACTAGCGAAGGAAATATGTTCATGTATGGAGCTGGGCCAGGATTGTCATGGGATAAAATTTTCAAGAAGAAAGAAGAACCAAAGAAAGAAGAACCAAAGAAAGAAGAACCAAAGAAAGAAGAACCAAAGAAAGAAGAACCAAAAGAACCAGAAACTAAACCAGGTCATACAGAACCAACACCACCAAAACCACCATCAACAGAACCAGGCAATACACCACCAAAACCACATCCACATCCAGAACCAAAACCACATCCACATCCAGAACCAAAACCACATCCACATCCAGAACCAAAACCACATCCACATCCAGAACCAAAACCACATCCACATCCAGAACCAAAACCAGATACTAAACCAGGAGTTGAAGTAAAACCGTCTCCTACTCCAGTTCCACCTCCAGCTCCTCAGACAGGTCCGAATACTATTCCAGGAAATGTTCCATCCGCACCTCCAACTGTCATTACTAAACCAGGAGTTGAAGTAACAGCACCTAGTCAACCAGTTTCTCCTGCTGCTGCTCCAGCGGCTCAAAATATTCAGAATGCAGTTACTGTATCTGCTCCAGCGGCTCCAAATGCTGCTGCATCCGCTCCGATTCCTACTGGTACTACTCCATCAGCATCAAGTGGTGGAAGATCATAACAAAAATACATCACATTTTATAAAAATACATCATATGAAATACATCATTCTCTCGTGTTCCATGATTCTGCTTACATCTTGTCAGTTCTCGACTCTCGTCTCTCCTGAGTCAGAACAGTCCATGACATCTTCCGGACAATCCACCAATACTACTTCTCCAACTCTTGTTCCTGAGAAGCTTGATTCTGGATTGGCACCAGTTCCTGCCGGCATGAGCCGATAATCCCCGTTTCCTAATATTTATTGTATGAAATCCTTAAAACTTACCCTCTCCATACTTCTTTCATTATGATTGTCATGATGAATGGCTTATGCGAATTCAGTGACATTTGATGATGGAACCACCTGGTCATGTAACCAGTCATTTAGTCCAGTGGTATTACGATACGGATACTATCAGGGATTCTATGATTCGTTTCGTAATAATAATACATCCACGTATACGAATTATCTCAATTCATTTGAAGTTCAGTACAAAAATGCTAATTATCTGTCGGCTTGAGGGGCTTTCGCATGGACGAGTGACCTCAAAAGCATGAATTATGCCATTGGACCGAATCAATCAGTTAAGGCATTAGCTACACAAGATAATTTCTGGCGAGTAGTGAAACATCCAACTACACGCTCCACGGGAAGTTCGTATGATTTTATGATTGCATACAAGATAGGATATGATACTACGAATAATTATCCTGATGCGTCAGATGATTCATATCATACTGAGTGTCAGCCATATCAGGTTTCATGGTGTGGAGATGGCGTAGTTGATACTCAATATAGTGAGTCATGTGATGATGGTAACTCCAATGGATTACCAGGGAAATGTAACAATTCTTGTAGTGGGAATACTCCACCAGAAGTACTCAAGTGTGATCAGGAATTTGCATCCATAAAACTTCGTTTTGGAAATCTTCATAGATTTTATGATGATTACACGAATCCTGATTCATTTGGTCATTTGCTCAGAAATTTTAAGGTTATCTTTGAAGAGCCATATGATTATAATAATTCCTCAGTAGTTCCGAATTTTGTCTGGTCGAACGATATCAAAAATGCTCAGTACATAGTTGCTCCTGGAACTCAGGATATGCGAGTGATTGACTCCACCAATCAGTATCAGATTGTCGCTCCTCCACCAGTTCGAAAATCAGATAATCTCACAGTAAAGTATACTGTGTATGTACAAAATGTGAATTGATGAGATACAATCGCTCATACAGAGTGTCAACCATACGAGATTACTTGGTGTGGTGACGGTATTGTAGATACGGAGTTCGGAGAACCATGTGATCCTCTCGCTGAACCATGGAAAAGCAATGGAACCTGTCGAGTGAATCCAGCAGACGGATCAAAATGTGAGATTGTTGTCCAAGAGGACCCAGTATGTAATCCAGCAAAATCAGGAGCACAATCTTCTCCTGTTCAATCAACTGATACACTTTGTTCTAAGGGAACATCTTCAGGTTTTGTTGCTACAGGAACAAATCCTATCAATTATTCATGGACTTGTAATCTTGCAAACAAATCAGTGAATTGTTCTGCAAGTTACACCCCTCAAGTACCAACTGCTTGTTCACCTGGATCAGTGTCATGAACACAATCCTCTCCAGTTACCTCTTCTACTTCAGGACTTTGTCCATCAGGGAAGTCAGTAGGAAACTTTTCTTCCACAACTGTCGGAAATACTACCAATTATACATGGTCTTGTGGTGGTTCAACAATCGGTGGAGCATGTAGTGCAAGTTACACCCCTCAAGTACCAACTGCTTGTTCACCTGGATCAGTGTCATGAACACAATCCTCTCCAGTTACTTCTTCTACTTCAGGACTTTGTCCATCAGGGAAGTCAGTAGGAAACTTTTCTTCCACAACTGTCGGAAATACTACCAATTATACATGGTCTTGTGGTGGTTCAACAATCGGTGGAGCATGTAGCGCAAGTTACACGCCTCCAGTTCATCCTGCTACCTTTGATCTCCGTATCAAGAAGTATGCCAAGTCAGAAGATATTTTTGCAAGTGTTACCAATACAGAAGACTTCAACTACAATATTGTGGTTGAGAATCGAGGAAGTGGATCAACATCATGAGTAACTACGGTAGTAGACCAACTTCCAGCAGGAATTACTCTCCGTTCAGTTCCAACAGGAAATGGATGGACGTGTACTGGAATATCTGGTTCTCAGAATTATACTTGTACTTCAAATGATATTGTTGCTTCTCGACAGCTCTATCCTGTTATCACTGTACCAGTTCGTATCACCAATCTTTCATATCGTACAGGTGGATATACCAATACCGCTTTTGTACACAATCCAAATGAGTCAGTAGGAAAGCGATGTTTTGCTGATAATCATATGCCAACAGGAAATGAGATTCAGTGTACAGAAGATACGTTCAATGCTGATCCAGCTACCATCAATCCACCGAATCCTACTGGATATGATCTCCGCCTCAAGAAATATGTAAATGGTGATGACAATAGTACACGAGGACTCCCAGGTAATACCGTCGGATATTCATTTGTTGTTCAGAATCTCGGAACACAGTCTTCAACAGGAGTTATCACCGTAACCGACAGTGATTTTCCTGATGGAATAACTATTGCTTCTATCGAAGCAACGCAGGGTGAGTGGTCATGTGTAAAGAATTCAAATACCGCGTTTACGTGTACTACTTCTCGTGTGTATGGCGCAGGTGAGTATAGTACTCCTATCAACGTAACAGCAAATATTCCTGCACATATGCCAGTTGGTTCCTATCAGAATGTTGCTTGTCTCTCAAATCCTGGTGATCCTGATGAATCAGCTGTATACAATCCAAGTATTGGTCAGTTCAAGAATAATAACTGTGATCCAGCTCGAGTAATAATTACTCCTCATGGAACATTTGACCTCATGCTCAAAAAGTATGTTGCCGATACTACTACTGGAAGTCCAGTAAATGATGGTGATCACCAGACTGCTTCCGTAGGTTCTGACTTGACTCGTGATGTACTTACCATTGGACAAAGTGGATCTCTCCGATACCGTTTTACAGTAACCAATCTCTGATATGTAACCGCAACAGGAGTTACTACGGTTGAAGACACGCTCCCAAATGATATCTCTGTAGTAAATGTGAATGGTTCTGGTTGGTCTTGTACCACTTCTGGCACTCGTTCATTTACTTGTCACCGTTCCGATACATTGGTGATTGGAGCATCATTCCCAGATATCGTAGTCAATGCACAGGCATCATCAACGATTCTTGCAGGATTTTATTCCAACATTGCTACACTCAGGAATCCGAATGATTCGAATTCAGCCAATAATATCGACTCAGCCAATGTACGTGTTGTCGTAGGACAATCTTGTGGCGCTATTACTCCAAACCAGTCAACAACCAATGTAGCTCCAGGAACAGCGATTACATACACCTGTTCTGCAGTCGGAGGACTTACATCTGGTCTCGAATTCAATATTTCTTGTGGCGCTGGAGATACTACGGCATCATGGAGCGGATCAAATTCTCGTGTTTGTAATGCTCCGGCTTCTCTCTCTGCTGCGCAGACGGTCTCCTGTGGAGTTCGTTCTACTTCTAATACTGCAGTAATCTTTACAGGATCATTTGTCGGAAGTTGTAGTGTAGGTGTGACAACAACTGGTGGAGGTGGATGAGCAGCTCATGTAGGAAAAAAATGTGTGAACAATATTGCGACTTGTGCAACGTACAATTCTCTTGCTGCTTGTACAGCTGATGGGATTCCTGCCACCCTCTGTTATTCTGCCGATTCTGTTGGGTATGGTCTTTGTGAGAGACAATCACTCACTTGTGGTGGTGGAGGTGGTGGTGGAGGTGGTGGTGGAGGTTGAGGGTATTGTGGAAATGGAGTTCTCGAAGCAGGGGAGCAATGTGATATCAGTGGAGGGACACCATGGTGCGTAAATTGTAAGATTAACATGATTGATACCACTCCTGGTAATAATCAGATTGATTTCTGGATTGCTATCCCAACTCTTACGAATACTATCCTTGGTCGTATCAACTCTCATATGGAGATACCTTTCCGTGAAAATAGTGTGGTTATTGGAAACGGTACCAAGCTCTTTACTCTGGCTGATATTGTAAAATTCGGAATGAATCAACAATATGCTATCCCACTCATGATAGAGTATAATAAAGATGCTTGTCTTGAGTCTTCGGGTAATGGATTGAATGCAAAAAAAGTATGTACTACCTTTGGTGTGGCGGCTTCGGATTTGAATTCAAATGTTCGAATCTGGACTCGTCCGCTTGATGGACAAAAATTTGTAATCCTTGGTCGATGAGATTTTCAATATCAGACCACCCCAGGTGGAGAATATTATCTCGGAAAGGCTGATAGCTCTAATAGCATCAATCTTTTCAAGGGATCTAAAATGTATTGACCAACAACCCTTCATGATAGCTTTATTGGACAATGAGTTGGAACTACCGCACAGTTACATCTCGGAACATCCAATGGTGGTACATACTATAATTTTATTGACTTCCCAGTTCGCGTTTCAGGAGCTATTATCGGAACCACTGGAACACCAGTCAATCGTAGTATCGAGGCATTCATCTCTCGTTCGAGTCTCCAGAGCTTCTTGAATAGTATCAAGTCGTCAACGAGTACGAGTGCCACTACCTCTACTGCTTCGAATAATTCAGTATCACCTATTAGCATCAATGCGAATACAACAGGAGATAAGACCGTTACGAATCTCGATGATATCCCAACACTCAATGGAAATCAGAATGTTCGAATCGTAAAAAATGGAGATCTCACCGTCAATTGTCCTGCTGGACGTTCAACGATTGAGATGAATTGAACTCGTACCATCGTGGTAGAAAAGGGTAATCTCAATATCAACTGTAATCTTACCTATGCTTCCAATGATACATCATCCAGCTATGCATGGATTGTTCGATGAGGAAATGTCCGAATATTTAACGGCGTAGGAACTCTTTCTGATAATGCTGTTACCAATCTTGCTGGAGTCTATGTTGCTATACGTGATGGCAGCAACGGAGGAGATATTACGTACAGTGGTAATAATACTACCCAGAAGATTCTCCGAATCGAAGGAAGTCTCTATGGAAATGCGAAACCACTCTTTGACTCTCGTCTGTATGCTCGAGGTACATCAGCGTATGACATCCTCACAACAGGAACGATTATTTCTTACTCCAATCGAGCCCTGGTGAATCCTCCACCACTTCTTTCTCAGTATCTTAATAATTATAATGTACAGAGAGTAGTAAAATAGGTGTATTATAAAAAATCTCCCCTCAAAAAGAAGGGGATTTTTTTTGGCTTTTTTCAAAAACTTTCTATAATCAACTGCAATAGTACGTACTACGCGCTTATTTTTTCTTTTGAGACGTATTCTTCCGAGAGAATCAGAGCAAATTCACTTTCCTTTCATCTATTCACGTATGAATATCCTGCGTTACGCAATCAAAAATATATTTCGAAATCTTTTTCTCTCGGCTTCGTCAATTTTGATTATTGGGCTCTTGGTGTTTTTTGTAAATATACTCCTCTTTGTGCTATATGCTACTGAACAATTTATCGCCAGAGTAAATGACAAAATATCTATCACTATCAATTTTCGTGATGGATATGATAAAACCCAGGGACGATCACAGTTGTTTATGGATGGCGTTACCAATACTTTTACGGGAGTGAAGTTGAACTATATTTCTCGTGAACAGGCACTTGACGTACTCAAAGCCCGCAATCCAGATCTTGCCGTCTTGGTTGAGCAGACAGATGAGAATCCTCTTCCGAACAGTGTTCAGTTGAGTAATATTGACCTCAAGACATACAGTCAGATTGATGAGTATGTTGGACAATTCCAGGATATTCTCCAGTATGATCAGAGTGATATGAATAAAAAGCTCCTCGACTACAAGGGACAATATGAGCGTATTGCC
>JAYRRZ010000100.1:0-1298 GCA_041909865.1 Candidatus Altimarinota bacterium
CACTCCGGCTCCAAAATCCGACATAATCCTGTTGAACGAGGACTTCAATTCTTGGGCTGCTACCTATTCCGGCCCTCCGTTCAACTTCCTCCACCTAGATTTCCCCTATGGGATTAACCTAACCGACAGCTTAGGAATGAATTCTAGGAAAGATCATAGTTCCTATGATGACTCCTTTGGAGTCTTTGAAAAACTATTAGAAACCCTCTCTCTATACCAAGAGAATCTAATAGCCCCGTCCGCTCATATCATGTTCTGGTTCTCCCAAACTCATAGGAGATTCATTGAAGACTTCTTTATGGCACATTTCGATTGCGAAATAAAGGACCACTTAATGGTCTGGAACTGCTCCGATAATTCTGGAATCATACCAGACCCAGAATATTATGGCCGGAGAAACTATGAAACAGCCATGCTGATTGTGTTTGAGCGGAGGAAGATAGTCAAACCAATTTCTCTCTGCTGCTCCTATCCCAGAAATTTCCCGGGGAAACTCCATAGATCCGAGAAGCCACTCGATGTCCTTCGACATTTCCTAAAAATGTTTATAGACGAAAGCACGATCTTTGGAGACTTCACCTGTGGGTCGGGCACTTCCCTACAAGTAGCTAGGGAGCTAAAGGCCAAGCACATCCTAGGACTAGAGATTGATCCAGAGATGTTCAAAGAAGCACAAGCCGCTCTTGACAATCCTTCCTTATACTTCTCATCGGAGATTTGAAATGACACAGGACTTTCTCGAAAGTATGGTATTCATAGGTTCTTGGAACCATCAGTCAGCCACTATTCACAGCATAGCTGTCGATCACGGCTTCTGGGACTCCAACCGATCGGACGGCGAAATCATCGCCCTAATCCATTCCGAGCTATCGGAAGCTCTTGAGGCTCTACGGCACAATAATCCTCCCGACGACAAGCTCCCTGATTTTTCCGGGGCAGAAGTGGAACTTGCGGATACAATCATCAGAATCATGGACTTTGCTATGGACCGAGGTTTCAGAGTAGCCCAAGCTCTTTTAGCCAAGGTCGAATACAACAAGACGAGACCGTATAAACATGGGAAGGCTTTTTAACATGAAATCAACGACACGACAAGTAGGTGGCGATCACTATCTCAACATGGGTATCCAGCCTTGGGCGGCCTTAAGTTGCTGGCTTTCGGATGAGGAAATGTGCGGCTATCTGCGCGGTAGTGCCATTGCATACCTCGCTCGCGCTGGAAAGAAGGGGTCGATGATTGAGGACATTAAAAAAGCGCAGCACTATCTGGAGCATCTGATAGAGTTGTTAGAGCATAC
>JAYRRZ010000101.1:0-3483 GCA_041909865.1 Candidatus Altimarinota bacterium
ATCTCTCGGAATGTTAGCCCACAGGCTCGCAAGGTAAGTGCAATTATCGGTCGTATATCTAGTTTGCTTGTTTCAATCAGTTGTTTAATTAGCTCCAGGTTCATAGTTTTGTGTCCATTCTTCAAAATCACTTATTGCTTTTCGTGCTTCGTTGCTTTCATCAGCCCAGTAGTCGCTAGTCAACTCCATATAGGTGTCTACTAGCTTGCGTACTTCAGCTTCGCCAAAGTTCTCGCCTAGCGGTGCTTTTTTCTTTGATAGTTTAGCTTTCATTCTTGCTATATCTCGCTTCAAGTGTGCCAGGTTTAGCGTTGTTCTATCAGCTTGTAAAATGCTTTTCTTCGGCTCGTTATACTCGCTATTCTTTTTCATCATATACTCCATTCATGTAATATTCATTTAACTCATATTCCTGTAGATCTGCCATATAATCAGCGTTATCTATTCGAGCATCATACTCTTCATCTATTTTACGCTGTTCAGCCATTTCAAGCTTGTATAACTCTTCTTGTAAACCAGTCAAACTCTCACTGCTTATTCTGGCGTATACCTCGCCATCAAACTTTACAACTGCTTCATAGCTCATCTGTTCTTCTAAGTCTTCTCGTATCTTTTCATAGATAATCTCATTGTTGATTGTACTCATTGTTCTGTCCTTTCTCATATTCTTTTAGCCAGCGTTGCGCTACACCCTTATAACAGGTGTACGCAGATTGTCCGCTTCTTGCTCCTTGTGTTTTTCTCGGTGGTAATACCTGTTGCCAAAACTTGCCATTATCATTCCACTTTCTTACTCCATACATATCGCAATCTTTGCTATAAAATACTTGATACTTCATGTTATGCTCCTTTCTTCGGTTTAAGTGGCATGAGTACGAATAGCCCATTCTCGGTGTTTGCTACCATAGCTCCGCCATTCCCTGATAGTTTGTAATACAGTTGCTCGCCTGCAATCGTTTCAAGTCGGCTTGCTAGTTTGCTATCAAAGCCTAATTGATCACTTGGTTTTTGCTCGGTTGCTTCGAGTATCTGTTGCCATTTCGGGAATGCATCATGTTTTTCCGTTTCAAGCTCGGTAAAATCTAGCATATCTCTTCCGCTCGCTAGTTTGTACCATACTTCCAATGTATTCCGTGTTATACCTTGTCCTATCTTATCTCGCATACTTTCATCAGCGTATAAGGCGATAAGTGTATAGCTGTCAGTTGCTACCAGTACAGGCTTATCGTTGTATAAGTCCACTTGTAAGTAGTTCAGGTTATCTCGGTAGGTGTTTTTCATCAGATCCAAAATTGCTTTTACTTGTTGCTTCTTCATTGTCTTATGCCCTTGTATTCCATTATTTTGCCTCCCTTAAAATTTTACGGCTTGCCTGGTACAATGCTCGCGCTTGTACGTCTAGCCAGGTTTCCCTAGCGTTTGCGTTCGGGTTTAGACTTCCGTCTTTGCGTGTACGGCTCTTAATTTCTGACAGTGTAGCTAAGCGTTCGGCTATATCGTAATCATAGATAAGCGAACAACCGCCATAACTGTATTGTGTCCAGTCCATAGCACCGTTTAGCATATTCTTTTCGGTAGCTTCTAAATTGTTTTCTGCCAAAAACTCTTTCAGTTCTTCGGCATATTCATTTACCCCTGTTGTCCATTTACTAGCCATTATTGCACCTCCTTTGGGAATAATACTTTGTCAACAAACACGTCATTGAGTTCAGCTTTTTTCATGGTGTCTATCCGCCCAGCTCTTGTTAGCGTGTATACTACTGTTTTACCGACCCAGTCGCCACTTATGCCGTAACACCATGAGCTGTTTGAGCTTGAGCGTCTTATCTCGAATTCTCCTGTCTCAGTCTCCAATGAGACTTCATAGTTCGGGTTGCCGTAGCTACTGCTGTTGATACGCCTATAATCTGTTAAGTGTGCAAAATACTTTTTCATGGTCATCCTTCCAAAATTAATGTATTAATGTAACCGTCTAGTAATACCAGACCGAGCAATAGAAGCCCTAAAAGATAGGCGTGTACTCGTTCACGGTATAAAGTACTATGTTTGTATTTATTTATCTTTCGAGTGATTGTTCGCATAAGTTTGTCCTTTCTTATAATTCAATAATAGCACAAGCATACTTATCTTGTCAATACAAAATAGACAACAAAATACAATAATCAGGTAAAAAGTTGTGGAAAACTATGCTATAATAAAGACAGCAAAGACGGGCAACGGATCAGCTTTCCGCCAAAATGCCTTAGTCGTACAATGTGATACAATCCGAGTATGAAAAAAGACAAACGAACCATTCCGCCAAAAGATAGACCGCTCACACCCAAACAAAAAGCATTCGTGCAAGAGTTGATAGACAACCCAAAGCAATCCGCCACACAGGCAGTACTCAAAACATACGGCAAGCCCAACAAACCGCCTACATATTTATCGGCGGGGCAAATAGCCACAGACAACCTCAGGAAACCTCAAATAATTACAAAGCTAGCTCAGTATAATGATATGGTAGAGTCAGCTATACTCCAGACAATCCAGGACTGGAAAGACCACGACAAACCGAGACAACGAGAAATAGCCATGCATCAGGCTCAGTTTGTACATGATAAAATCCACGGCAAGGCCACGCAGAAGGTAGAAACCAGAAGCGAACAGGTTACAATCTCCATCGACCTTACAGGAGTAGACACCACCACACCAGGCGAGCCAACAGAGTAGAGAAAAGAAAAAAACTTCTCGAAGCAAGCACCCCACCCCCCCTTTAGTCGGCCTTTTGTAGCTACTCCTAGAATATATATATAAGCAGAGCGGTTACAGAGTATCTTCACGCATCTGTGTTGTGTACACACGAGAAAAAATAGCCAGCTGTTGACATATTGTATATATCTAAGATATCCTTACAGATATGAAAAAGAAACTTATTACCCTAGATGAAGAAACTGCTAACCTGTTGGCAAAAGAAGCTAACGCCTCAGAAACTGTACGAGCAGCCGTAAGAGTATATCTCCAGCATATCTCAACAGATGGGAGAGCTAACTTGGTGCAGGCTGTCCAAGATCAAAAGCAAATTAACACCGACTTACTTGGAAAAATTGATGAGCTGCAGTGGAAGATTGAGGAAACCCACGAACTGATGACTAAAATAGCTAACCGTATGGGCGGAGACAGCTGGTAGTGATATAATCCAACCAAACAAAAGGATTATTAGCTAACAAAAGGGAAAACCCCATGCCAAAAAAGAATATGACCCCCGAGGAGCGCAAAGCTTTTGGGGAAAAAATGAAGGCTGCTCGAGAAGCCAAGAAGCAGGAAGCTGCAGAGCAGCAAGTACCAGAAGCAAAAGAACAGGAAGACATTCTAAGTAGCGAGGATATTCAAGCTCTTGTCAGGAGGGTGAAAGAACTTGAGTCCAACTTCGCCAGAAGTGCTGCTAAGACTGACTTTTACCAGGCTCGTCCTGAAATCAACCGAGAAGGAGCTTTAATTGGC
>JAYRRZ010000102.1:0-30779 GCA_041909865.1 Candidatus Altimarinota bacterium
AACGGAATCAAGAAAGCCTACTTTTATTATTATTTGAAAGAATCTGAATTTAGATATAATTGTCGCATAAATGGAAAAGATATTTACAAAGAAATCTTAAAATTACTCCGAAAAACTAACCGATAACTGGGGAAGACCCTACACAATAATAAATCCATTCAAATTTGAATGGATTTATTATTTTCTCTTTATTACCGCTCGTCTTTCATAAATATGAGTCATTCGAGAGAAAACTTCTTCCCAGCTATCCAGACAGATGGTACATCGAAGTCATCATCCCCTTCGAAGAATCCATTCCCACCCGTCATTATAGCATCAGCAATGAGGAGCTTGAGTTTTCTCATGATACCCATTTTTTCCATCACATCGTAGATACGATTGACTCCATCGACGTAGCGAGTATCGGTCATACGGGCAATCTCCTCGATACGTTCACCAGTAACTTCATAGTCACCATCGTCACGCTCGATAATCTGATACCGTTTTGGATCGGACTGACGTTGTTTGAGGTCATAGTGCTTCACTCCGAGCTCCTCTCCTTCAGAGAGGGGGTCATTTTTGTTCTCTTCATCTATAGGAGAAGTGATAGGGATGAGTTGGATGAGGATATCACGGAGTTCATCGATACGCATGTAGGCTCCAGCAGAGATGGTGAGTGCTACGTTCTTTTTGGTTGCTTTTTCAAAAAGTTTTTTCATCTCTTCGAGTTGTTCTGGATCGATGATATCAGCTTTGGAGAATACGATGAGTTCTTCTTTTTCAGCCATCTCAGGGCTCCAATTCTCGAGTTCTTTCCGGATGATCTTGTAACTCTCAATCATTGCTTCTTCACCCTGACTCGCATCGAGGAGGTGGATGATGATGCGACATCGTTCGATATGTTTGAGGAACTGGAATCCGAGACCCTTTCCTTCGCTCGCTCACTCGATGAGCCCAGGGACATCCTCGATAACGAGAGAACGATCTTTCCACTCCATGACCCCGAGATTTGGAGTAATGGTCGTGAAGGCATAGTCAGCAATTTTTGGTTTTACGTTCGTGATGGATTGTATGACTGTGGATTTCCCAGCATTTGGGAGACCGACGAGTCCAACATCAGCTACGAGTTTGAGTTCGAGTTTTACCATTTTTTCTTCTCCCACATCTCCGAGTTCAGCAAAGTTCGGAGCCTGACGTGTACTAGAAGGGAAGTGGGCATTTCCGAATCCTCCACGTCCTCATTCACAGAGAACGAATTCTTGTCCCGGCTTCGTCAAGTCGCAGATGATATCTCCATCTTCAGCATCGGTTACGAGGGTTCCGAAAGGGACTTCGATAATAGTGTCTGGAGCACTGGCTCCATGCATTTCTTGCGTTCCTCATTTTTCTCATTCTTCTGCTTTGATGAGCTTGGTATGGCGGAATTTCCCGAGAGTTGTCTCATGAGTGGTGGCGCGGAGAATAATATCTCCACCATCTCCACCATCTCCACCATAGGGACCTCCTTTTGGAATATACTTTTCTCGTCTCCAAGAGATGATTCCGTCTCCTCATTTCCCGGCACGGAATGTTACGATAACTTCATCGATGAACATAAATATAGATTGTTGGAATATTAGACTGTTGGAATGTTAGAGAAAAAGTGGAAAAAAGCAAAAACAAAACTTGCCAAATAAAAAAAATCTATATAATCCAAACATTCTTTTCGAGGATTTTTCCTCAGAATCTATCTATCAATCTAATATACTCTCTATGGCAAAAGGAAAAACAACATACCAAGCAGGAAAATCTTCTGTAAGTGGATGGTCTGGATATGTGTACCCAGTTCAGAAGAAGAATCTTCCACAAGGTGAGAAACTCAAGCTTATGAAATATGATCCAATCGTTCGCAAGCATGTTGAGTTCACTTTTAAGGACGCCAAGTAGTCCTTTTTTCTGAATCAAATTCAAAAAAAGACCGTCTCGACGGTTTTTTTGTTTTCTATATGTTTGAAGATTATGTTCGTGAGAGTTCAAAATCAGGGATGGATGCAAGGAAATTCTCAACTTCACTCTTCTTGGTTGCTTGGAGTTCTCTATAGTATTCTTCGAGGGTAATGAGTCGAGCATCCAGAAAGGCGCGCTCAGAATGAGAGAGTACGACATGAGTAATTTCCTCGTACTTCATATTGTATTGCATGAGCTTCTGGATAAGCTTCTTGCTTACTTCTCCATCATTGACGGTGCCGAAGAGGGAATTGAGGGTTTCTGATTTTGGTTGTTTCTGGCGAGGCATAAGTAAGGATTGAATATAGTATGTGAAGATTTCTAGGAATAGGGTGGAGATGACTCTCGTGCCTTCGACTATGGTACTATCATAGCATGTTGTTTTTTTGTTGGCAAATTCTTTCACTTGCCAAATATATATTTTGGTATACAAAAAGTTTTGCTTTTTTCTATTCTTTCTCTATAATCTGCGAGCATTTTTATTTGAAAATGTTTTTACTTCCTTCTTTTTCCTGGTCAGAAAAAGATGTTAACCCACAGGAAACTTATGAGAAAATACGAACTCATGATGATCTTGAATCCAGACCTTTCCGCAGATGAGCAAAAAGAGCTCATTGCTGGTATTGAGACTGAGATTCAGCATACTGGAGCAACCATTGCTTCAGAAAACCATCCTGGAGAACGTGATCTTGCATACCGTATACACGGTCAGAGCAAGGGATACTACCTCCTTTATGTTCTTGAATCTGAAAAAGGTGACTTTTTTGGAGTTACTAAAGCATTTAATATCAAGACAAATATCTGGCGTTTTATGTTTGTACGAATCGAAGATTAATTTTTTACAAAATTCTCTATGCGAACTATCAACAAGGTTATCCTTATCGGAAACGTAACAAAAGATCCATTTGTAAAAACTACTACGGGTGATAAGAAAGTAGCAACTTTTACTATCGCCACCAATCGTTACTACAAGAGTCCAACTGGAGAGTCTCTCTCCGAGGCTGAGTTCACCAACTGTGTGACTTGGGGGCCTCTCGCAGAACGTGCGGAACAATTCCTCACAAAGGGAAAACTTGTCTACATCGAGGGACATCTCAAGACTCGTGTTATCGATAAAGAAGATGGAACGAAGCTCTACAAGACAGAAGTAGTTGTCGGTCAACTCATATTCCTCTCCAAGCGTGAAGATTTTGGAGACACAGAAATGGATATAGGAGATCATGATGACTTCTCTGATCTCGATGACAAATTCTAAAAAGTAAAGAGAGGATAGAGACAAGAGAATAGATTTTCTTTCTTGGTTCTATCTGATCTCTCACCTCTAATTTCTAATCCTTAATCCTTATGGCACCAAAAAAGAAACAAGAGTGTCCAATCGAGGCAGCAGGAATCAAGTACATTGATTACAAGGATACAGAGCTTCTCAAGAAGTATCTTACCAAGTTCAATCGTATCGTTCCTCGCTACTACTCTGGAACATCTCTTGGAAATCAGAAAAAGCTTGCTACCGCAATCAAGCGAGCACGCTATATGGCACTCCTTCCATATGTGGTGGATGTTCGAAATCACATCCAACTCAAGGGTGCAGATCCAGTTGAAACAGCTCCAACATCTTCTCTCGATGAGAGTGCTGTAGCTGTCTAAATCCAAAAAGGAGTTCACCTGGTCAGTGAAAATACTCTTAAAAAAGCTTACAAAAAATCCTCATTTCATTTTGAGATGGGATTTTTTTGTATTTTTTTTGACAAAAGCCACATCTCTTGATATGATGGGCGTGTCGTTTATTTCTTTTATATTTCTTATGAACAAACTTCAAACTCTTGGGTATTCCCTCGTTGGTCTTGCTGCTACTACTTCTGCAGCGTTTGCTGGTGTATTTGGTGAAGAGAAAGTCTCAATTCAGGCTACATCACAAAATACTGCTGATCAGACTGTCCAGACACTTATTGATCGTGGTATGCTCTTCCTCTCTATCATTGCCGTTCTCTACGGTATCTGGGGTGGATTCCAGATTGTTACTGCTGGTGGTGACGAAGAAAAAGTGAAAAAGGGTCGTACTATCCTAATTCAGGTGGTTATTGGTATCATCGTCATCTGGCTCGCAGGATCTATCGTCAAGTGGGTGGTTGGTCTCGTAGTTGGTGCATAATCCAATTTTCCAAAAATCCCCTCTATAAGGGGATTTTTTATTGTCTTTTCCTGAGTTTTTCGTATATTTAAAGGGTTATAATCTATCGTACCATGCCTTACAATCATATCGAACTCGAGCAGAAGTGGCAGAAGTTCTGGGAATTGAACCAGATTTTTGTTACTGAGAATCCTCCATTCAACACACAGAAACCCAAAAAGTATATCCTCGATATGTTCCCGTATCCTTCTGGGGCTGGACTCCATGTCGGACATCCAAAGGGGTACACCGCGACGGATATTATTTCGCGCTACTATCATGCAAATGGATATAATGTACTCCATACGATGGGGTGGGATGCTTTCGGACTTCCAGCGGAGAATTATGCCATCAAGACAGGAACTCATCCAGCGGTGACGACAGCGCAAAATATTGAGACGTTTCTTGGACAGATGAAATTGCTCGGATTTTCTTATGACTGGTCTCGGGAGATTGATACAACGGATCCTAACTATTACCAGTGGACACAGTGGATATTTCTCGAACTTTTCAAGCGGGGACTTGCCTACGAACAGGATTTGCCTATCAACTATTGTCCAAGTTGTAAGACAGGACTCGCAAACGAGGAAGTGTTGACTGATAATACATGCGACCGTTGTGGAACTCGAGTCGAGAAGCGGGCGCTTCGTCAGTGGGTTTTGAAGATTACCGAATACGCTGATAGGCTTATCGAAGACCTAGAATGACTAGATTGGCCAGAGGGGGTAAAGGAGATGCAGCGTAACTGGATAGGGAAGAGTGAGGGGTGTGAGTTCCGTATGGTGAAATTCGATGATGCAACAAAGAATATTGAAGTCTATACCACTCGTGTCGACACCGTTTACGGCATGACCTATGCCGTACTCGCACCAGATCATCCTCGTGTGTATGATTTCATCACGGATGAGCAATCTGCCGAATGTGAAGCATATATCACTGAGGCAGCGAGTCGCTCAGACCAAGACCGTACCAACGAAGGTAAAGAAAAAACAGGAGTTTTCACTGGTTCGTATGTTGTGAATCCGTTTAACGGCGAGTCTGTTCCACTCTGGATTGCGGATTATGTGCTCGGTCACTACGGTACGGGTGCAGTGATGGCGGTTCCAGCGCATGATGAGAGGGATTTTGCCTTTGCAAAGAGATATGATTTGCCAGTAAGACAGAGCATTGCTCCATATCTGATAATGTGAGGGAAAAATGGTCCAAAAGAATGATTCCAAAAAACTCAGAGGAAAACAGTAAACGCTATTATTGAGTACAATGGACAATATTTAGTTCTCAAAGAACCTGAGAATTATCGAATTCTCTGAGGTGGTATTGAGTCAGGTGAGACAAGTATCGAGACCATACAACGCGAAATCATAGAAGAAACTGGATATTCTGACTTTGCTGAAGTGCGAGTGATTCCTTTTTCTCAGGTGTTTGCCTTCGGTTTCCATCATAAGAAACAACATAATAATGAATCCCATGATGTTCCGTGTTTCTATGTTCGGTTAAATTCACTTGAACAGCAGGAAGTGGATCCAAATGAACTTGCTTGGCATAGTATTGCTTGGGTAGAAAAAAATGAAGTAGCAAAACTTCTCTCTTTTGAACAACATCAGTTTCAATGGGGGCAATTTCTCAGAACTCGAGCGTATCCTATTGATGGAGTTCTTGTAAATTCTTCTGGATTTGATTGACTCACTTCTACCGAAGCTCGCCGAGTTCTCTCTGAAAAAGCAGAATCAGAAGGCTTCGGTCGCAAAAAGGTGAACTTCAAGCTCCGTGATTGGCTTTTTTCTCGTCAACGATACTGGGGGGAACCGATTCCACTCATCCATCTCGCTATGGAGGATTTGAAACAGCTTCCTCATGTTGCCGATATTTCTGAGGCGACAGATCCGATCCTTGCCTATATCCTCAAGCGAGATCCACTTCCTGGAGAGTCCTGCGAATGAGTATCCTGCAAGTGTGGGCATATCCGTGAGCTTGTGATTGGAGGCAAGGTCTACTCCAAGATATACGATGGGATTAGTTCTAAGATTGTGATTGATTCTGATTTGCCACTCCGACTTCCAGAAGTAGAGAAATACGAGCCAGCAGGGGATGGACAGTCTCCACTCGCGACCGTTTCGAGCTTTGTACATGTGAAACTCGCGGATAATCTCTCTGGGAAACGTGAAACCAATACCATGCCTCAGTGGGGTGGAAGTTGTTGGTACTATCTTCGTTATATGGACCCTCGGAATTCAGATGCCCTTGCGAGCCGAGAGACACTTGACTACTGGCAAAACGTCGATGAGTATGTGGGTGGCGCAGAACATGCAGTTCTCCATCTTCTCTATGCACGATTCTGGCACAAGGTACTCTATGATATCGGAGTAGTTCCAACCAAGGAGCCATTCCAGAAATTGACGAATGTGGGAATGATCCTTGCATATGCATATGAACGAGCAGATGGAGGTCTCGTTGCAGTCGATCTTGTAGAGGGAAAAGATGGAAAATATTTCGAAACTTCAACTGGAAAAGAAGTGAATCAAGTGGTAGCGAAGATGAGTAAGTCTCTCAAAAATGTCATCAATCCGAATGACATCGTCCGAGAATATGGGGCAGATACGCTCCGTCTGTATGAAATGAGTATGGGAGCGTTTACTGATACGGCACCATGGAATCCTGAAGCCATTATCGGTGTTCGCCGTTTTCTCGACAAGACATATACTACCTTTACTGAAGGCAAAAATCTTTCCAAAGATGATATAAAGTCAATGAAGCTCCTCCATAAGACCGTGAAAAAAGTCTGAGAAGATATCGTTGGATACAAGTTCAATACAGCAATCTCAGCACTCCAGATTCTCCTCAATGAAGGACTTCCAAAAGATAATGAATTTCAGAAAGAGTGGAAAGAAAAATTCACCATCCTACTGCATCCATTTGCTCCACATATGGCCGAAGAACTCTGGAGCCTCATTGGGAATACTACAACAATCTATGGGGCAACATGGCCAAAATATGATGAATTTATGCTTGTAGATGATGAGGTGATTATTGCGGTGCAAGTCGGTGGCAAGCTCCGTGGAACATTCACTTTCCTCAATGGAGTGGGACAAGAGGAAGTCTCTGCCGTTATCCGAGCTGACGAAGGTATTAAAAAGTGGATAGATGGAAAAGAAATAATGAAAGAGATTTTTATCCCGAATAAGATGCTCTCTATCGTGATAAAAGAATAAATATGTCACTCTCAACTCCAAATCTCGATCAGTACTGGATTAATCCATCAACTCACCCACTCTCTCAGGTTCGTGGGGTTGATTGGTGGAGAGAACCGAATGCTCTCTTTCCGTGAACTCTTGCACAAATCCCGTTTTTTCCAGATGATGGATATAGCTTACTCGATGTTGGCTGTGGAACTGGTACAAATGCGATAGCAGCAGCAAAACTTGGGTGGCAAGTGGATGCATTTGATGGGAGTGCTTCGACAGTGGAATACGCACAAACATTTGCGAGAGAACAATGAGTTGCATCGCAGATACGATTTTTTGTGAACTATTTTTTGGATTTTCCTTATCCGGAAGGGAAGTATGCTGGAGTATTTTCATTCAATGCCCTTCATCACGATACAGAAGAATCCATGCGAGAAAGTATAGAAAAGGTCTATAAAAGTCTTGTTCCATGAGGGAAACTCTTTGTGACCTTACCACTCTTATCTACTCGAGAAAATTATGGTGACCAGATAGCAATGCATACATTTCTTCCGAATTCCTGACATGAGAAATGAGTTCCACATGTGTTGTTTGATGACGTGTTTGTCGAGGATATGTTCGGAAAGTATTTCAATATTGAGCGAGATAAAGATGGAAACTTTCCGTTTGCAGATAGTCGGCATTATTTCTTATCGATGACGAAACAATAAATCCGCCTCTTTATGCGGATTTATCGGTTATAGGGTTGTTCAAGGATTAGAATTTCCTTGAGAAATCACGCAAGAGTTGCTGCTTCTTTTTTGGAAGTAATCAAGCTTCAGAAAAATAACGGTTGCCCTGTCAATAATTTTCCGGTATTGATTGTTACGGGAGATTCGTTTCTCAGGGTTAAAAGGATTTCTTTCATCTGAATTAGAAATATCAGTAACTTCGGAAGCAATTCTGGGTATAGCTCTATAAGAAAATAGTACTTTCTCAGTTCATCCCGAATAAGATGCTCTCGATCGTGGTGAAAGATTAATTATCTCATTCATTCGGTGGATTAGTATCTGATTTCTTTTGTAGAAGAGTTGGCTTTTCCCTCGTTTGTCTATCTTTGATATTCCATTGAATGGAATTTAATCTTTCAGGATGTTCTTTGAAAAAGTCTGTCAGACTCTTTGCGGAGAAGTCTCCAGAATATCACTGGAGTACATATTTATGAAATTCTTGGGATTCAGGAGCACCCAAGAGTACGACCCAATCTGATTCGTTTTGAGTTCAATTATCTTCGATTTTTTTCCAAAATTTAGTTATGTCGAGAGTGAAATCAATTTTATATTGTTTTGCTCCACAAAACAGAGTAGCATCAAATTTGTGAGCATTATCATTTTGCCAACCCGCTAATTGTAATTGATGGTTTCATATTTCTTTTTGTAATATAACACTGAGCACAATAGATTGTATATATTCTCGAGCTTTAGTCTCTAACATTTCTTGCACAATATCTTTTACTCTTTCTTCTATTCTTTTTACCAAAGCAAAACATTGTATTGGCAGTTGAAGAATGACTATTCCTTCTTTATGACGCATTCATGGTGTTGCTGCAATGACAGCTTTTTCAAGACTTGTTAGTTCTCTTTTCGGGCCTAATATGTGAGAAGATACACGTAGCATTTGTGTATTATAACATAATAAATATAAATAATCAATTTTACTTTATCCACCCATCCACGATATCCTCGAGAATCTTGGCAAGTTTGGCTGGATTGTGACGGACATAATCAGCATCATTGACGATATCGCGTTCGATGATGGTATATCATTTCCCCTCAAAGAGTGAATAATCCTTGATTTTGAGAGGTCTTTTATTTTCCTCTTGTTTATACTTCTCGACCACTTCATCAGATATGTGACCATTATTCACGATCACATAGTCGAGTTTTTCAGGTTCAATATACTTCTCTATCGTATCGATGAAGTCAATAACTTCCATGTTGGTCGTTTCACCACGTTTGGTCATCGCATTGCAGATATAGATAATTTTTCCATTACTCGTATGGAGCGCCTCTTTCATACCCTTGCAGAGGAGATTGGGGACGATACTCGTATAGAGATCTCCAGGTCCAATGATGATATAATCAGCATTAACAATTGCTTCTCTCGCTCGCGGATTGAGATTACCTTCAGCACCTTCGAACCACGCATCAATGATATTTTGATCGATATTATGAGCACGCTCGAAGTCATTTTTATCGGATACGTCGATATTTTTCTCGCCTACTACAACCGTCCCATCCTCGAATCTAGCGACGAGAGTAACATCTTCGAGAGTAACTGGGATAACTCGACCACGGACATCGAACATCTCTCCCATAGTGTCGATGGCTTTTTCTACGTCTCAACCTGAGATATCCGCGAGAGCCGTGAAGAGGATATTTCCTATTTTATTTCCTCCGATGACTCACTCTTCATCTTTGAAGCTGTATTCGAAGAGTCTTCGTACGATTTCGGTATTGCCAGCCAGAGCGGCGATAGCACGACGAAAATCTCCAGGTGGGAGGATACCATACTTATCTCGGATAGCACCCGTGGTGCCACCATTGTCAGCTACTGATATGATAGCAGAGATATTGTAGTGTAAATTTTTCTTGATTCCATAGAGAACATTGAATGTTCCGACTCCGCCTCAGATGGTGACGATATTGGTCATGATTTTTAGAGTTACAAATACAGGTATAATCTTAAAAGGTACAAGTACAGATACAGGTACACAATGGAATTATTTTTTTTATCATTCCATAGAGCATTCTGATAATTTCAGAGATGAGATTTTGGATTTCTTGTTCCTCGTTTTCAGATATATATCAAAAGTCCTTTGCTAAAAGTATCTGAGTTTCTATTTCCATAGCAGATCATCGGGCCATATTCATAAAGTGATTATACTCAGCATTTCCACTTCTGCCATGTCATTCAGCTATGTTTGATATAATAGATAATCAAGCTCTGCGAATCTGATCCGTGAGAGCAAATTGCTCTTCTTTCGGGAATTTCTTGAGTGTATTATGGAGTGTTTTATTGAGCTCATGGGCTCTTTTCCATGCTTCGAGTTGTCTATAGTAAGATGCCATATCTTATAATAAATTCCTTTGTGTAACTGTATCTGTACCTGTAAGTATTTCTCCTTGCATTTCTCCTTGAAAACTATACGATTATAGTGGTTTTATTTTATTATCAATCCAATTATGTCAATTGCTAATATTTTCTGGCTCCTGGTGATTGTTGCAGTTCTCATTCCGATGTTTATCCGCAAGATCAATCAAGGAGAGGTAGGGCTTCGTGAGTTCCTTGGTCGATATACAGATACGGTAGGTCCTGGTATATTTTTCCTTATCCCTGGAATCCAGTCTGTGCGCAAAGTAGATATCCGTGAGCAAGTGGTAACCGTTCCAGAACAGCAGATTATAACCAAGGATAATGTTGGAATGGCGGTTGATGGAGTGATCTATGTACAGATTACTGATCCGTATCAGGCAACCTATGATATCAACAATGTCTTCATGGCGGTAGTGAATCTCGCTCAGACCAATCTCCGTAGCGTACTCGGTACTATGACACTTGATGATACACTTTCCAATCGTGAAGTCATCAATGCCAAACTCCTCGAGTCTCTCGATCGTGAGACGGGGAAGTGGGGTATCAAGGTGCTCCGTGTAGAAATCAAGCGTCTCGATCCACCAGATGATATCCAGAATGCAATGAGTAAACAGATGAAGGCAGAGCGTGAGAAACGTGCACAGATTCTCGAAGCTGAGGGGTACAAGTCAGCCCTCATCACCAAATCTGAAGGAGACAAGCAGTCCGCTATCCTTCAGGCTGAAGGAAGCAAACAGTCTCAGATTCTTGCGGCTGAGGGTGAGGCACAAGCTCAGATTGCTATCGCAGAAGGTGCTGCCAAGGCTCTCGAGCTCGAGTCCAATGCCGCAGTAGCATACTTCAAGTGAGCCGCTATCACCAAGGAACAACTCAGAGTGATTGAGTGAGCTCTCGGTCAGAATACCAAGTATGTACTCGATAGTGATATTCTTGCATGAGTTTCGAAGATATTCTGAAAGACAAATTAGAAATTGAAAATTATAAATTCATAAATTTTTATGAAACAAAATCATATTAAGGATAAGTCTTTTGCCTTTGCGGTAAGAATTGTAAGATTAAGCCAATACCTCAATGAGGAAAAAAGAGAATTTATTATCGCTAGACAAATATTACGGAGCGGCACATCAATAGGTGCAAATGTACGTGAATCACAAAATGCCGAAAGCCCCGCTGATTTTATTCACAAACTTCATATAGCACAAAAAGAAGCTGATGAAACTCGATATTGGATAGAACTCTTAGAGGCAACAGGATACATCTCTTCTGAAGAGTTTGCCTCTCTTGAATCAGATATTGTGCAAATACTCAATTTACTTTGTAGTATAATCAAGACGAAAAAATCCAATTTATAATTTCTTATTTATAACTCATAATTTTCTTTCCATGTCTACACTTCTTCTTTTCTGGATTGGTACTGGCATCATCTTTCTCATCATAGAGATGCTTACAGCTACATTTTATGGGCTTTCTGTGGCGATTGCTGCCTTTGTTCTTGCGGTGTACGTATGGAATACAGGAGAGGATTCTCTTGATATCATACAAGGAACAATATTTGCTCTTGTGACCTTTTTGACCGCTTATCTCCTTCCAAAATTGCTCATCTCTCGAACTCCTGATGTTCCACAGGGAATCGATCGCTATTATGGAGAGAAGCGAAAAGTAAAAAAAGTGGGAGAAGACTTCAAGATTACTCTCGATGGTGTCGAATATCTCGTACTCTGTGATGAAGAGCTCAAGGCAGGCGATATGGTAGAGGTGGTTTCTGTGAAGGGTGGAAGTCTTCATGTAAAAATAGCATAGTCCATGCAAAAAATCCAAGAACGTAAGATTCAGATCTTAAAATACATCATCGAAGAATATCTCAAAACCGGGGAAATCACTGGCTCAAAGTCTCTCCTCCGAAAATATGACCTCCAGGTATCGAGTGCCACTATCCGCAATGATATGGCAGATTTGGAACGGATGGGTCTTGTTTTTCAACCGTACAATTCAGCAGGACGACTTCCGACCACTCGCGGACTTCGGGTATTTGTTGATTATCTCATGGAAACGATGCCAGCAGTATTTCTCGAGGCAGAGCAAGAGCTCCAGAAGCGTAATGAGGAAAATCGCATCGATGATGTGCTGTACCATCTTGTAGCACGACTTACCAAAATCACAAAAGAGATTACTTTTGCAACGATTCCATCGCTCGGGACTTCGTACTATCTCGGACTCTCCAACTATCTCGAGCGGCATCATGGTTCTCTTGGTGAAGAGATGTTTCAGGTGATCAAGTGTCTCGAAAACAAACATCAGTTTATCGATCTCCTCGAAGATCTCGATATCTCTCCACGAGTTTCTGCCTTTATTGGTGAGGAGAATATCATCCCAGAGCTTGAGTCGAGCACAATGATT
Source organism: Candidatus Altimarinota bacterium (assembly GCA_041909865.1). Lineage (GTDB taxonomy): Bacteria > Patescibacteriota > Gracilibacteria > BD1-5 > UBA2023 > JABFSX01. The sequence goes on from JAYRRZ010000102.1 coordinate 12,847, forward strand.
GTTAAAAAAATTGAAGTCAATGGATACACAGGGTATCTCGGTATCCTCGGTTCGACAATGATGGATTATGCGTTTAATATCACGGCACTGAGGCAGGTGTTATAAAAATTTGCTTTTCTTTCCTGTTTCAGTATACTTTCCCTGTCTCACTGGTGTATTTTCTGGTCTGACAGATTTTATTTTAAAATACTTTTCCAAAACTACACTATGGAACACAAGGAAAAAAAGGCTCTCATGGAGTCATTCGCCACACATAAGGGCGACACTGGTTCACCAGAAGTTCAGGTTGCAATTCTGACGAGTCGTATCGAGAATCTCAAGTCACACCTCGAATCGCACAAGCAAGACAATCACTCTCGTCGGGGTATTGTGATGATGGTAGCAAAGCGTCGCAAACTTCTCGACTATCTCAAGCGCAAAGATGAGGCTCGTTATAACGTTCTCATCGAGAGACTTCAACTCAGAAAGTAATGATTTTGTCCACGAAGAATGAATGGATACAAAACATTATTCTGAACAAAGTGAAGGATATCTCCAAGAGAAATATTGTATTTTCTTCTAAAATTTATAAAATTCCCTGAAAATTCAGGGAATTTTTGTAATCAATCGTATTTTGTATGCCACCATTTTATTTTGATCCTAAGAAACTTTTTTCCCATCAGCTGATTCTCGTTTCGATTTTTATCTCCATCATTGGCTTCATGATACCGAGAGTGATTGATCAGTATGGGTTTCATATCGGAGAATCCCCAACTGTACTCTTTGTTCAGGTAGTGTTATTTCAGTTCTTACATGGGGGAGTATTTCATCTCTTTATGAATAGCTACTTTCTCTATTCTGCTGGGCCAATTATCGAGAGTCGTATGTCTCGAGAGAGATTTATCACTTTTTTTATATCTGCTACGATTTTTATTGCTACGGCACTCTACTTTTTCTCTCCACATGCTAACACGATTGGGATTTCTGGCTTTTGTATGGCGCTCCTCTCATATCTCTGGATTGACCTCCGTTCTATCCATCATCCGATGGCAGGACAAGTTGGCTTCATGCTTCTTATCAATATTCTCATCGGACTTGACGGCAGTATTAGTTTTGTCTGACATGCGGCTGGGGCGATGTGGGGAGTTATTTGGTGGCAGTTAAGGAAGAAGTTATAAAAAAATCCGTACATTTAGTACGGATTTTTTTATTTCCACTCAAACTTGAGTTCTGTTTTTGTTCCAGAGATGGTTACAGTTTTCTTCCTTTTGTCAGTAATCATCTTCTCAGCGATGGCATCCTCGATGTAGTCTTGGATATATCGACGAACTGGACGGGCTCCGAATTCGGGATTGAATGTCGCCTCGAGGATGGTATTTACCGCTTTGGTATCGTAGGTGAGTGTGACACCAATTGGCATGAGTCGAGTTATGAGTTCATCGAGTTGGAGGGTGATGATATTTTTCATCACTTTCTTGTCGAGAGGGGAGAATACCACGGTTTTGTCGATGCGATTGAGGAATTCTGGAGCAAAGAATTCTGGAAGCTGCTTCATGATTTTTCCCTTGATAGTCTCGTAGTCGGCAATGATTTTCGATTCTTCTTTTTCACTGGTAACGAAGCCAATTTTCTCAGCCTGAGCATTGAATTCCTCAGAACCAATATTGGACGTCATGATGACAATCGTATTCTTGAAGTTAATACTTCGACCTTTTCCATCCGTAACCGTTCCATCCTCGAGAATCTGGAGGAGGAGATTATAGATGTCAAAATTGCCTTTTTCAATCTCATCAAACAACACAATAGAGTATGGTTTGCGACGAACTTTTTCTGTGAGCATGCCACCTTCCTCATATCCGACATATCCAGCCGTGGTTCCGATAAGTTTTGAAGCGCTCGATTTATCCTGGAATTCGCTCATATCAATCTTGATGAGCGCCTTCGGATCTCAGAAGAATTCTTCCGCAAGAACCTTTACGAGCTCAGTTTTACCTACTCCTGTTGGCCCAAGGAAGAGAAATGAACCAATCGGACGATTCGGATTGGAGATACCCACTCGTGACCGCTTGAGTGAACTCACGATAGCATCGATAGCTTGATTCTGCCCGAGGATATGTTTTTTGAGAGTTCCATCGAGTGACTTGAGACGAGAGAGGTCTTCTTTTTCGAGATTCTTGAGCGGAACCCCAGTCATCTGATGGATAACTCGTTGGATATCTGCTCCAGTGATATGGAGTCTGTCTTTTTTTGGTACGGTTCTTTTTTTCTTTTTTTCTTCCACTTCTTTGACGAGGGTTTCGAGGAGTTTTCTCTTGGCGAGAGCCTTCTGATATTGTTGGCCCATGAGGAATTCTTCCATTTCCTTCTGGATGTTCTGCATTTTTTCCTTGAGTTCAGTAATTTCGCTTGAGTCAAAGTTATAGGTCATACTCTTGGTGCTACATGCCTCATCGATGAGGTCAATTGCCTTATCGGGGAGAAAACGGTCAGTGATGTATCGGCTTGAGAGCTCTACAGCATCATGAATAGCAGAATCATCGATGATGAGGTTATGAAACTCTTCAAAACTTGGACGGAGTCCAGTGATGATATCTCGAGCAACCATGATGGATGGTTCAGCAACATCAATCTTCTGAAATCGACGTTCTAGAGCACTATCTTTCTCGATATATTTCTGATATTCAGAGAGGGTGGTAGCGCCAATGAGGCAGATTTTGCCTCGTGCCATTGCAGGCTTGAGGATATTGGCTGCATCGAGACTTCCTTCACCACCTCATGCACCGATGATAGTATGAATCTCATCGATAAAGAGAACTACTTCATTTTCGAGTTTGGAGGCTTCATCGATTACCATCTTGATACGATTTTCGAATTCTCATCGATATTTTGTCCCTGCTACCATAGCAGAGAGATCAATCATGATGATTCGTTTATTTTGCATAGCAAATGGAACTTTTCCTTCAGCGATACGGAGTGAGAGTCACTCAATAACCGCAGTTTTCCCAACTCATGGATCACCTACGAGGCATGGATTGTTCTTTGTTTTTCTATTGAGGATACTGACGAGTCGTTCAATTTCGGTATCACGTCCAATGATGGGGTCAATTTTTCCCTCGCGAGCTTCTTTGGTGAGGTCAGTTCCGAAAAAATCGAGCGCTGGAGTATCACTATCCTTCTTGTCTTGAGGGGTATTATGGACAAAAGGACTCTGACCTCCAGAATTTTTTTCTTTTTCTCATTTTTGATTCCCAAAAACATCTTCTATCATATGCATGATTTCTTCAATAGGTCCAAATATTCCTCCATTCTGAGGATCTTTGATATTGGCGGCTCAGGCAATGAGCTTGTTAATTTCGATGGCTTGTGCCTCAAAATCCTTTGGTGCAATTCCGATAAAGTCGAGCAGTTGATAGAACCAGTTCTCTGTCTCAGCACGAAAGAGAGCAAGCAGGAAGTCTTCGACTCCCGCTTGTCATTTTCAAAAACTTGAAGCCACCTTCATAGAGAGGACGATGAGTTCCTTGAGACGTTCGGATATTCCGATATAATCCCCGGCACGACTTCATTCATTCCCCACAAATGGCGGACGAGAGAGGACATCGATAAGAATAACTTCATTGATTCCAAAACTCATAAAAAGATCATGCATATTCCCTTTGCTGATTTTTGCAATTTGTATGATGACGTCTTCTGGGAGGATTTCTTTGTATCCGAGTTGTTTTGAACGATTCTCAGCATCAAGCATTATCTGTTTGTATTCGGGAGTGAATTGATTGAGCATACAGTAGTGGGAGATTCTTGTAAATATTGTGTGAAGATTATGAAGAAAATTGAAAAAATCAAAACTATCTTCTTGGCTTATTGTAGCAATTATTTGGAAAAAATGGAAGTATTTCCTCTTGCAGAAATCCTGAATTAATGGAGGGTAATATTGCTTTTTTCCCTCCTTTTGTACAATTTGAAGTATATCTTATTTTTCTTGTATGCCAAAATCGCTATTAGTGGAAGATGATGAGGGAATAGTTACCCCACTTTCTCTCTATATGGAACAATCATGATACGATGTAGTAATATGTCGTGATGGATCTCAAGCAGTGGATGTTTTTCATACAGAAAAGCCAACGATTATTATCCTTGATATCAATCTCCCCAATAAGAGTGGTCTTGAGATATGTTCTCAGATACGACAAGTTTCGGAAGCTCCAATTATTGTTCTCTCAGCCCGTGAGAGTGAGGATGACAAGGTTACTCTTTTTGAACTTGGGGCAGATGACTATGTGTCCAAGCCTTTTTCTCCTCGAGAGCTCATAGCGAGGATGGCCGCAGTAATAAAACGTACCGAGCAGAGAAAAAAAGCAAAACCTCAGAAAATACTTCAATTCTGACTTCTAGAGATAGATGGAAAGAGTTTTTCTGTACTCTATCGTGGACAAGATATTCGGCTCACAAAAACAGAATTCGCTATTCTGGAGTACTTTATCAAGAATGCAAAAGTAGTGATTCGGAGGGAAGCACTGATGAAGGATATTATGGGGTATGATAATTATCTCTATGATAGGACAATCGATACACATGTAAAAAATCTTCGGAAGAAGCTCTGAGATGCTCTGGATATTGAGACTATTCGCTGAGTCGGTTACCGGGTAAATGAATGAAAATAATCGTATATGGTACAATAAGTGTACGAAAATACTATTTTAGAGAAAAAGAATTGCAAGTATTCTATCTACGGATAGAATAAGGTATATAATTTTTCCGTATGCTTTCTATCCGCTGACCACAAGATCTTTCCTGAGTTGTTGAGATATCTTGATCCAAAAATGCTGCACTTCCTCTCATTGCTTGTGGTCTATTTTTTCAGAAATTTACTCTCGAAAATGTTCCTCGAATAGGGGATGTTTTCACGTTTCTCTCCATTATTGAATCACTTGGGGTTGTAGTTTGATTTGAGGGCAATACCGTGACGCTTGATACCACTCATATGAGTCTTGAGAATCTAGATACTGATGCCATCAAGAAGATTCGAGTGTGAGTGTTTCTTTTTCCTGCAATCCTGAAGCGCTTTCGCTCCTTGTCTATTCCGTTCCCAGGCGGTTGTAATATCTGAAAGCGACCGATTGATGAGCACCTTCTTGCTTTTGAAATGTTTTGATACCAGAACGAATCAAACGATGAGCTAATTCAATTTTCGGGCAATTATAATACCACAGATGTACGAATATCATCATGATTTGCGGTTACTGCCACAGAGAATATCATCATGACAGCCGCATTCCGAACAGGGAAAACAGTGATTGAGTTGGCTGCAATAGAGCCACATGTCTTGAATCTTATTCATTTTCTCCAATCACTCGGGATATCAATAGAGATAAACTTTGATCATACTATTATTATCGATGGGATAAAATACCCGCCAGAAGAAGCTTTGGGAAAAGTAATCTATGACTATATAGAGAGTGGAACATTCGTCGTACTTGGAGCCCTCACAGCAAGTCCATCCATTGAGATACGACATGCTCGTATCGAAGATCTCTGATTCTTTCTCTCAAAGTGTCGCGCGGCTGGAGTTCGGTTAGAGCTCGATAGAGAAAAAGATACTATCGTTGTCTTTAACTCACGTTCAAGTCTCCGTGCTACTAATTTCCAGACAAATATCTTCCCAGGATTTCCCACGGACCTTCAGTCCCCATTTTCACTTCTCTTGACCCAAGCAGAAGGGGTTTCTCGCGTTCATGAGGTATTGTTTGAGTGACGACTGAATTGGCTCATTGAGATTGAAAAGATGAAGGGGCATATTGCGATACTCAATCCACATGAGGCGCTTATCTTTGGGAAAACACATCTTCGTGGGGCTATGGTATCGAGCTGGGATCTGCGTGCTTGAGTGACAATGATTCTTGCGGGTATGATTGCTCGGTGAGAGACTCAGATTACCAATGTTGAATATATCGAACGATGATATGAGAATATTATTGGAAAAATTCAGAAACTCTGAGGAGCTATCGAAACAATCTAAAGAGGAATGGGTTCCCTGAATTATAGAGAGAAGAGAATGTTTTTGTTATGAAATAGCCTTACTAAAATCAGCTCGACTTGCTCGAGTTTTTTTATACAATTGAATGTATGCACAAAACCCTCCCTGACATCCTCACATCTCTCAATTCTCGTCAGCGAGAAGCAGTGGAGACTATCTATTGACCAGTACTAGTCATTGCATGACCAGGAAGCGGAAAGACTCAACTGCTTGCGGCACGTATAGCAAACATATTGCAAACAACCGATTATCTCCCATCGAACATCCTCTGTCTCACCTTTACGGATAATGCCGCGAAGAATATGCGAGAACGCCTTGCGAGTATGATTGGACAAGATGCGTATCGAGTCGCAATTCACACCTTTCATAGTTTTGGGAATGAGATTATCAATCGTTATCGATATCTCTCCAAAGAGTATCATGACGCCAAACCAGTAGATACCATCGAATCATCTCGTATTCTTGATAGTATTCTTGAGTGACTTGCGTGGGACAATCCGTACAAGCCCGGATTCCGCGCGAGCGATACCATCAAGGAAGTCCTCGGAAATATCAATAATCTCAAAAAGTGAGGGATTACTCCAGCAATGTATCGTATAATCCTTGAGCTCAACAATCGTGCCATCCAAGATATCCAGCCACTGATTCAGGAGTATTGGACTCAGATAGATAGTCTCTGACAAAAAAAGGAAGAGAAGGCTAGAAAGGTTGACCTATTTCAAATATTTACAGATAAGGTTCAACAAATGTCCGAAAATAAAGAAAAACTCGGAGATTATGAGAGATTTGAAAGCGTTTTTGCAAGGAGTCTTACTGAGGCATGGGAAGTATACGAAGGAGACGGTGGTACCAAGTTCATGAATGCTTGGCGCGATACTTGGACTCAGAAAAATCATAAAAATATTCGAGAACTCAAAGAAACATCCAAACTTGAGAAACAGCATGCTCTTGCTGATATCTTTGAAGTGTATCAAAAAGAACTCAAAGAGCGCGGACTCATTGAATTTTCTGATATGATTCTTGAAGCTATTCGGCTTATAGAAGAATATGATATTGTTCGGATGAATCTTGCCGAGACATATCAATTTGTCATGATAGACGAGTTTCAGGATACCAATGAGGCCCAGATGCGGCTCATCAATGGTATCCTTTCAGTCAATACTGAGAATCCAAATATATTTGCAGTAGGGGATGACGATCAGTCTATATACAAGTTCCAGGGAGCGAATACCAAGAATATTCGTGATTTTCATGACAATTATCCAGATACACGTCTGATTATCCTCGAGAAGAACTATCGTTCAAAAGAAGAGATTATTCACACAAGTCGAGCAGTTATCAAATCAGAAATGAACGATATATGAAATATATTTCCAGGAGCCGTGAAAAAATTCGAAGCAATACGAGAAGTGGGAGGAGTAGTTCGAAAGAGAAGATTTCAAAATGAGCTCTATGAGTTCTCTTGGATTATTGAGGATATTGCTTCTCAGGTATTTTCAGGGGTTCATCCAAATGAGATTGCGATTATTACGAAAAAAAATAAGACTCTTGAGCTCATAGCAAAGTGACTTCTCGAAAAGTGAATTAGCGTGAGTCTCTCGAAGGATGAATCTATCTTTGATAGTGAGAGTATCGTTTTGGTGCTCAATATATTGAGGCTCCTGGATACTCTCGAGGGGAGTTACCGTGAGGAAAATGCTGAGCTCCTTGTGAGTATTATCTCTCATCCGTGTTTTGCTATCAATCGTCTCACTCTCTGGAATCTATCCAAGTCTATCTATCACGCACGCAAAGATACAACGAGATCCTGGATTGAGGCTCTTGCAGGTCATGAGGATGAGAAGATTCGGGATATTGGGAATTTCTTTCGAGAACTTGCTCAGAGAGCGTACATCGAGCGACTCGAAGACATTATTGATTATATTACGGGAGGGAATCAGTTATCGATTCCTGATGACTACGATGATGATGGAAAGAAGAATCCTCTTCAGATTGATCTTTTTTCTTGATGAAGGAAAGAATTCATTTCGCCGGTGTATTCTTACTTTTTTGGACAAATATCAAACCATAAATGATGAAATATAGTCTATACCAGACATCTTGCAAATATGCGAGCATTTATAGAAAATGTTCGGAGTTATAAAAATGGGAAAAATTATCTCACACTCCATGATGCTATAGAGATTCTCGGACTCATCGAGAAGTATGATATTCAGATAGATGTTTCTCATGTTATTGGTGACGAGAAAAACTCAGTTACTCTGATTACCGTCTACAAGGCAAAATGACTTGAATGGGAACACGTATACGTTCCGTGTATCCATACGAGAGAGTACAAATCAGGCAAAATGGCGGGTTCTACTCTCCCAATAAATCTCCCTCTTGAGGCAGATCGGGATGATGACAATGATATCGAGCGACTTGTGTATACTGCCTTTACTCGCGCAAAAGATACTCTTACTATCAGCTATTCTCTTGAAAGTATCAATGAAAAATCTCTTGAACCACTTGCTTGCATCGAAGTTGAGAGTCCTGATTGGGAAGAGTCAACGACGGTTCCACTTACGAGCCTGACAGAGACACTTGAGGTCGAGAAAAAAGAGCTCTTTGCACTCCCGTATCTTGGAGAAGAACAGACTTTTCTCCGTGATCGTATCGAGAAACTCTTTGTCATGAATGCAACAGCCCTCCAGAACTTCCTAAATGTGGCTGATGCTGGTCCAGAGTATTTTGTCTCCAATTCGCTCCTCCGCTTTCCACAAGCAAAAAATATTGCTGCCACCTATGGCTCTGCCATGCACAAGGCACTAGAAGACTTTTTTACTGATTATTGAGCCCGAAAGACCTATAAAAAGGATATTCTTTTTGAATCGTTTGAAACATACCTGAGGAAAGAAGGTTTTGACCAAAAAACTGAGGCAACCTATCTTGCTCGTGGGAAAGAAAATCTCGAATCACTCTACGCCGAAATCACTGGACAATCGTATGGAGAGTTGTTTCTCGAATATGATTTCCGTTCAGCGCATGGTGGAACATTTTTCCCAGTAGATGAGACACATGCTATCCAACTCACCGGAAAAATTGATCGCATAGAACGACTTCCTGATAACTCACTCATTATCACGGATTACAAGACGGGAAGTGGGTTTGATAGTTTTGATGGACGTGGAGCAGAATACGAGAAAATCAAGCAATGGAAGTATCGTCTCCAGCTTTGTTTTTATGCGATTCTTTTTGAGCTCTCGCCTCGTTGGCGTATGTTTCAGAGCAAGCGATATGAACTCTTCTTTGTAGAAAAAAACCGAGATGAAGATCGCTTTCATCGGGTGGTAGAGTATATCCAACAAGGAGAAATAGAACGTACCAAGAATCTCATTGTTGCTGTCATGTCAAAAATTCAGAATCTCGATTTTCCAGATATCTCACGATATCCAAAAACACTCGAATGAATACGAATGTTCGAGGAGGATTTATTAAATAAAAAATAAATTTGACAAATAACAAATATTGCTATCATTGCATTAGTTTGTTTGTAATAATTCTTCGTATGTTCCATCGTTCACTTCTTGTATTCTTAGCACTTGGTGCTGCTTTATTCATTGCTCAGACTCATGCCGCACCAGGATCTCTTACCTATGCACAGCTTAATTGTGATGGTTCTGCAGTGGTTCGGACTCAAGTGGGAAAACTTGAAGTGATTACTGTCGAGAAGAATCTGCCTGGCTGTCTTGGAGGGAAAGCAGTTGCAGTAAAAATGACTCCTACAAAATCATCAACAGGAAAAACAGAGGTAAAACATGATACTGTAAAAATAAAAAAACGATATGATGCAGTAAAAAAAGGACCACTTCTCGATATCACCTCCAAGCAGATAGGGAAGTACCGTATCAATCTCATGAAAGAGCAAGGAATCAAGTATGCAAATCCCATTCGAAGTGTCCGCATGCGTAGTCTCCCAAATACGTCAGCAAGAACTACAGCATACCTCATAAAAAATGATGCCGTCGTGGTATCAAATCCAGGAAAAACTTGGACCAAGACGTATGGTGCTGAGGTCAAGCTTCTTGATACTACTGAGAATGTTGTTGCTCCAGCAACACACGGAAAAGCGAAGTGATATATTGCTACCAAGTTCCTCCGTGACCCGAATCCAAGTGATCTCGTTCGTATCAAGCAGGCAGACCAGACATACTGGAGTGATATTGCTCATACCAATGTAGCACATCTCGTCAATGTCCGTTCTCATCCTTGGTATGGTTCCAATATTCGATTCGTGCTCTCAAACAAAACCCCTGTCTATGTCGTATCTACGGTTGATGATTGGTCTGAGGTAATGAGCGATGATCGTGCTATTCACGGCTATGTGAAGTCCAAATATATCATCGTAGACAAGGCTCAACGAGTCGAACCAAAGCCATTATTGAAGTAAGGGTGTCATTGACTGGAGCAAGGTATTCTCGAATGGAGAATCGTGTTCAGGAACTATAATTGTTAACTATGTTGTAATCCAGAAGAATTCCCAAGCGTGTATGATTGAATTGCTGGGTTTCTCAGGGTAAGTCGGGATATAAATGAAATCCCTTGAGGAATTGCTTCAATTGTAACTGCAGAAGATTGTTGTATTTATATTGCTGCTTATGTCGAGGCACTCATTCAGGAAGGTTGGCAAATGAGTAATCCAGAAGATAGTATAGATACGATTAGTGCTATTGTTAGAGCGAAAGTTTCAAATATGAAAGAAGCAAATACTTTTGCTAAAATGTATACTGGTGATATTATGGCCATTCTTGAAGACACTACCCCTGCTTCTGAAAAAGAAACATAAAGATTTCTTGACTCTAGGTATCTCTGTTGCTCAGAATGACAGGAATAATCCTATGAAACCATTACTTTTCATAGGTTTTTTGTTTGTGCAAGTGTAAAAAGTTGCATAAAACAAAAACATTTGCTACTATGAGTAGGTATTAATGTAAATTTATGGCAGCAGAAAATCTCTATATCTTCGATGGATTCTCTAAAGAAGAGATTGCTTTCTTTCTTCTCATGTCCCAGACACAAAAGAAAAGCAAGGGCGAAAGAATAATCAATCTCGGTGAGTCATCCAATGGATGTGCCTACTTTATCAAGAGTGGCCATGTGAAAGTGATGTATGCTGGAGATGAGATTGCTGTTCTTGGGCCTGAGTCGTTTTTCTGAGAATTTGCCCTCATAACAGATGAGCCACGTTCTGCTACTGTTGAAGCAATTGATGATGTTGAACTCCAGATATTCCTCAAGGAACAATTTCTTACTCTCCTGAATCGTTCGGAGCATAGTACTGAGATGAAAGAAGAGATTATGCGAAGAATGAGGAATCGAATTCATCGTTAGGAAAATAAAGTTGACAAAATATATATTGAGAGTATTATGTATGGACTATATAGTATGGATAGTATTATGATCAATAATCTAGATGCAACCTATTGATATTCTACGCCTAAAGAACGTCACGAAGCATTTTATTGACTTTCACCTCATGATCAGGAACTGCTTCGAGCAGCTATTTGTATGAAAGTACTTGAACAGATCAAAGATAGACAAAATGCTCTTCTGAGGACTAAGGAAGCAGATCAAGAAAAACTATTCAATACACAAGCTGTAAATCCTAAGAAATCATATCAGCTCAGTGATATATGGCAGTGTTTGTCATATGATCCATCGAAACATATAGAATCCCAATACATCACACTTAAGGATTATCCAGGAAAGAAGTGGCTAAAAATCAACCTATCATGGTGACGTTCGTATCTTGTACTTCAAGAAACATTTACAAAGCCTGACGATAAATGAACGCGTCAAGATTGGATGGAAGATGTACAAACAAATATGAAACCCGCACAGGTAGTTGATGATGTAGAACTACTAAGACAACTTCACAAGGCAGGAGAGCCCCAACTTTGATCTCTAGTGGAAAGAGTTTTTCTTACTCCTAAACATAATAATGACCATAGTCATTGGTCTTATTATGCGCTTAGAGCAAGTAAGGAAAAAGCTTCTCGGACTACTTGTTTAGTTGAAGGTTCATCAAGAGTTTATTCACCACCAGATTCAAATTTGCCCCAAGGATTAGAGCTTGCAATGATTGGTATTCTTCCAGTTCCAGAAAAGCCATCAGTATCACTGAGCCAAGAAGAAAAAAGAAGTGTGGTTCAAGATGATACGTATATTACAGGATATTAAAAAACACAGATTCCTCTGTGTTTATTCGGATTCCTCCCCACTTAGGGGAGGCTAGGTGGGTTATTCTAATCCAAAGTACCCCCTCTCACTCCTCCTAAAAGGGGGAGAATAGAAAACCAATTCTCAGCTACTTTGTGACTGCCCCTTTCTGGAAGGAGCTAAAATTAGTACATTCCCATCCCACCCATACCTCCCATCCCACCGCCTGAAGGTATAGTTGGTTCTTCTTTTTTTGGAGCATCGACGATGAGTGCCTCGGTCGTGAGGAACATCCCAGCGACAGAGACTGCATTTTCGAGTGCTGAGCGAGCCACCTTGGTTGGGTCGATGATACCCGTTTTCACGAGATCCTTGTACTCATCTGTCGCAGCATCATATCCGTAGTTGGCATCATTGTGGTTGGCGACTTCATTGACGACGACAGCACCTTCTTTTCCAGCATTGTCAGCAATCTGACGAACTGGGTAGGTAAGAGCACGAGCCACAATAGCAGCACCAATTTGTTCAGCGGGAGTGAGAGTTGCATGTTCAAGAACTTTTGCCGCTTTCAATAGTGCCACTCCACCACCTGCAACGATACCCTCATCCACTGCAGCCTTGGTAGCATTGAGTGCATCTTCGATGCGGAGTTTTTTTTCCTTCATCTCAATCTCACTCGCAGCACCCACCTTGATTACCGCGATTCCTCCTGCGAGTTTTGCTACACGTTCTGCGAGTTTTTCTTTGTCATAGTCGGATTTGGTGAGGCTAATCTGATTGCGGATTTCATTCACACGAACATCGATGAGATGCTTGTCTCCGCCTCCACCGATGATAGTGGTATTATCCTTGGTAGATACGACTGCCTTGGCATGACCGAGGTGTTCGATACTGGCATGTTCGAGCTTGTAGCCTGTTTCCTCGGTGATGAGGGTAGCACCCGTGAGAATGGCAATATCCTTGATTATCTCTTTCTTGCGATCTCCAAATCCTGGAGCCTTGATACCAAGAACCGTGAGAACTCCCTTGAGCTTATTGAGAATAATACCCGTGAGTGCCTCTCCGTCAATATCATCAGCGATGATAACGAGTTCACGTTTTCCACTTTGTGCGAGTGATTCGAGAACACCAATAATGTCCTTGAGAGATGATATCTTCTTATCAGTGATGAGGATGGCAGCATCATTGATGCGACCTTCCATCTTTTCACCGTCAGTAATCATATATGGAGAGATATATCCGTTATCGAACCTCATCCCTTCAGTGACTTCGACATCGAGACCAAAGGTTTTCCCTTCTTCGACGGTGATAACTCCATCTTTTCCAACTTTTTCCATCGCATCAGCGATGATTTTCCCAACTTCACTGTCCTGAGCAGAGATGGTAGCGACCTGCTCAATCTCCTCTTGGGTATTGAGTGGCATGCTCATATCGGACAATTGTTGTACTACGAGCGCTCATGCTTTTTTCATGCCATTCTTGAGCTCGATCGCATTGATTCCAGAGCGGATCTCACGGAGTCATTCTTTTACCATTGCATAGGTGAGAAGGGTAGCAGTGGTAGTTCCATCTCCAGCTGCATCGTTGGTTTTGCTTGCTGCCTCCTTGATGAGTTCAGCACCCATATTCTCGATCTTGTCTTCGAGCTCGATTTCTTTTGCTATCGTAACACCATCATTGGTGACTTGAGGTGCGCCGTAGGATTTCGCGAAGATTACATTGCGACCCTTGGGTCCCATAGTGGCAGTGACGGTCTTCGCGACCTTTTCCATACCAGCGAACATTTTGAGACGAGCTTCGTCTCCGAAGTGAATTTGCTTTGACATAGTAGAATTAATGATTAAATTTAAGTAATATAATATAATAGTATGAGTTTTTATAGCGTTCCAGAATTTGCATCAAGTGATGTTTGATCTCGACCCTTGAATACAGGTTTTCTTCTTGCTACCCGGTTATGAGATCCACAATGATTACTCGGATATTCTGAAGGTGTAAATCATGCAGTTAAAATGTTATTAACTCCAGATGATAGAAAAGTTTTTATACAAATTGCGATGATTCTTGCTTTTTCTGAAATTCAAACTAGAAATAACAATAGGCTTCGTCCGATTTCTTGGCGGGATATTGCTGACTTAAATAAAATAATCAAGAAAGAAAACAGATTTAATCTACCTTCGCCAGAATATACTCATACGCCACAATCTTGTAGGTAGTATCTCCGATTTTCACATCATCACCAGAGTATTGTCCGCTAATCACCCGATCTCACTTTTTGAGGTCGGTTTTTATTTCGATACCATTCTTATCGGTGCGGCCTGGGCCAACGGCGATGACCTCGTAGAGAGATGGACGTTCTTTGTTGGCGCTATCTGGGAGGATGATGCCTGATGCCGTGATTTTGTCTGCCTCGACTGGACGGAGGAGGACACGGTCAGAGAGGGGGGTGATCTTTTCGATCATGTCATGAGTGATGCTCATAATATAGAGAAAAGTTAAAAGATAAAATGAAAGGCGTTTCTGTCATCGCGAGGTACGAAGCGATCCAGGAAGGTAAAAGGAATTCCTTGTTGTTGCTAGATTGCTTCCTTTGTCGCAATGACGAAACAGTGATAGGAATTTTATTTTTTTCTCCTAGAAAGTCAAACAAAATTAGCACATTTATTGTGTTAGTGCTAATAAATAATATTGACAAATATATAGTAAAGTATATAATAAAAAACATATAGTCTATAACATTTTTTTATATGAATAAACTTCCACAGGATTCCGCGGAATCTTCAAGAACCAACTTGCTATCTGCCCTTATGATTTCTGTCAGTATGGCTGTAGTTGGATGTGCCACACCCCCGAGAGAACCAGCACAAGAACTTCGTACGACGGGTAAAATTATAACAACTACCGAGTACTGCTACAATCCTGATACTGGATTCAATGAGAAGAGAGTTTATAAAAATTGACAGCTGGATAAAGTAGTAATAACACCACATAGACGCTGATGAGATATTGGATGAAAGTTCAATGGAGCACCTTGTCAGGATAATAAAAATACATTGCCGCTCAAAAAAATATAATAAAACTTCCCAGATTATTCTGGGAAGTTTTATTATACTTGATGCATGGTGTCTCGTTCGATTCTCGGAACCTCACAACCAATCATGCGGATAAATTTTTCTAGATGTTCGATATCGAGTAGCTGTTGATCATGTCGTTCACTCTTGGCAGTGTCAGTGTGGAACTTGTACCTCGTGAGGAGCGTATAGACGAATTGCCAATAGGCACAATCAGATATCTCTGCCTTTCCTATGGTTCGGATTTCTTCGAGGAGTCTCTGAGAGTAGAAAAATTCATTTTTGGTTCCAATATTATCAAGATCAGCATCTTGGATAATCATCTCAAGGTGTGTTTTTGCCTTTGAGAAGAGTACGGTTGCCATGATGAGTCATTCGATTTTTTCTATGCGATTTTTCGGATGCTTATGTTCTAGGAGCCATTTTCTCGCAATCTGAGCTCCGTGATATTCATTTTTCTCATATTGCACCGTAAAACCAGTATCATGAAAAAGGCAGGCAATCTGGAGGTCTTCGAGATCTTCTCCTTCCACATTTTCTGCTAGTGCAAGATAGGTTGCCCGATCAATAACACCACGAGTATGGTCGGGATTATGATAGGGATATCCTTCGCAAAATGTAAGAAGATCTAGGGCGTATTTTCTTGTTTGTTCAACGAGAGACATAAGTATAGAAATTAGTAGATACAAAAAGGAAGAAGGACTGCTCAGGATGTAAAAAGATTGTATTGTTTTCTTTTTCCTTCCTCATCCTCGATAGCTATACTCTACCACATTTCCTTTTTTCTTGCAAAAAAGAGAACTTTTTTTATAATCGGCAAAATTTTTAATTCATTTTTATGCGACTTTCTCATCGTTTTATCTTAATTATTCTTCTCGTTCTCGTTACTGGTGCATATATCTTTCCATGGAGTAAGGTTGGCATGGATATTCCACTCTTTGATAAGCCCTATACCCTGGGTCTCGATCTTCAGGGTGGTATTGAGCTTGATTATAAGGTAGATCTTGCTGCCGTAACTTCACAGAAAAACACTAATTGGACTTCACAGACTATTGTTGAAGGAATCAAATCAGTCATCGACAAGCGCGTGAATGCTCTTGGACTTGCTGAGCCAACTATTCAAACAGCAAACTATGGAGGGGATACCCACATTGTTGTCCAGATACCAACCAAGGATTATGGAAATCTCTCTCCAGAAGAGATGAAACAGCGAAATGCTGATGATATTGCCAAAGCCAAGGAGACTATTGGAAAAGTGGTACAACTTGAGTTTCGAGAGGAGAAAACAACTATCACTGAGGCTGACAAGCTCGAGCGAAAGACTCTCGCTGATAAGGCTCTCGCAGAAATAAAGGATACACCGTTTGATACGGTAGCAGGGAAGTACATGAGTCAGTTTGAACGTGTGTATGCTACAACAGGGCAGGGAACATTACCAAAAGCATTTGAATTCTCTGGTCTCGCTGAGGCAACAACATTCCCAGTAGTTTCTCCCGTTCTCGTTCTCAGTGGGGCTGATCTCACGGTCATGGACGGTTCTGGTATGGAGACGATTGTACCAAATCAATCAGGATACGCTATCGTTCAGATTTTTGGAAAAGATGCTTCTACTGGAACAGGGTCTGCAAAGTACCAATACGCGTATATGTTCTTCGATGAGAAACCAAGTACCTGGAAACCAGCACAGACCGCAGACGGGAAGATTCTCAATGATAAATATCTCGTAAGTGCCGGGGTTGGATTTACTCAGGGGGGTACTCCTCAGGTTGAATTGACATTCAATGAAGACGGAAAGAAAATCTTCGCTGAACTCACCAAGCGTCTCATCTGAAAGCAGATTGCTATCTTCGTAGGAGGAGAGCTCCTCACAGCTCCAACAGTTCAAGCAGTTATTCCTGATGGTCGTGCCGTGATTACCGGTGATTATACGGTTCAGTCAGCCCAAGAGCTCGCAAATAACATCAATACTGGTATTGTACCAGCTCCAATCTACCTCACGAGTGAGCGCACGATTGATGCCAAGATTGGTAGCTCTGCACTCAGAGAGATTCTCTACGCTGGTGCCATAGGACTCATTGTTATTGTGGTATTTCTTACGATTTTTTACCGAGTGAGTGGACTCCTTGCTGGACTTGCCCTGATTATCTATACAGTAATACTCGTTGCGATTATCAAGTTTACTGGAGTAGTATTGACCCTCGCTTCTATTGCTGGAGTTATTCTCTCTATTGGTCTTGCAATCGATGCAAATATCCTCATCTTCGAGCGTATGCGAGAGGCACTCCGTGAAGGGAATCCTCTTGAAAAAGCAATTCATGTCGGATTTAATAAGTCATGGACGGCTATCTGGGACTCACACATCACATCTCTTACATCGGCACTTATTCTCTACATATTCGGAATATCACTTATCAAGGGGTTTGGATTTATGCTCGGACTTGGTATCGTTCTTTCTCTCTTTACGGCTATGTGGGTATCACGAGTACTCATCGAATTTGTAGGAAAAAGTATCGGGAAAAATACAGAGTTGTTCGTTGGACTCAATAAATAGTTGATAAAAGATATATTTCTTGTAAAATCAGGCGAATAACCTGATTTTTTTATGCCATTCCAGATACTGGACTACTGAGTACTAGAAAGAAAAAATGAGCTTC
>JAYRRZ010000103.1:0-4003 GCA_041909865.1 Candidatus Altimarinota bacterium
ACCATCGGTGGCAGTGAGGATGCGACCATAGGCCGTGGTGGTGAAAGAACCAGTACTGGTTTCTGAGTTGGTACCTCGGGTGAGGGTGGCAACTTGACCACCAGAATATGTATAGCGGGTGAGCTTGCCTTCGGGGGAGGTCTGAACTTGTTCAACTTGTCCTCCATATTCCCTCTCCTCCGTTGCAAAGACGGAAGAGAAGGAAAAGAGGAGGCCGAGGAAAGAGACTACAAGGATGCGGAAGAGAAGGAGAAACAAGATTACGGATTTAAGAAAAATCTACACAACGCGAGTACTTTTTATATCCTTTCTATGATTAACTCTTTCGATCAATTCTGTAAACATAATTCATCAAAGTGAAAGTGACTCCCCTTTGGGACTCAATCTTGAGCAAGAGATACTAAGTGTTGTGCTAGCGATAGTAATCATTCCTTATTTCAAGAAACAATACAAAGACTTTCCTCTTTTCCAATTTTCACAACTACTTTTGAATCTAATTCCCAATCACCTAAAACGCCAATTTGATTATTATACTTTTCAAAAGATATTTCGATTTTATTTTTCATAAGTAAGGACTTAATAAAACTACATTTAAAAAAACAACCTACCTAAAACATCATTCATGATAAAACTATTTATCATATTTCTCAAAAATTAATTCAATTGAATCTCTTTCCATTCCATTAAACTGATCAAAATGAAAATGGTCCCGATTTTCCTTTTTAACTATATCTAAAAGGAATATTACCAGATAAAGCATTCATCAGCTATTTCAGTGTATATAAAAGGCCTCCTCTTGCTTTTCTGATTTTAATTGAATATTTTCATAAATTTTATCTATATCTTCTTTAGTTAAGGTATTGCGAAGTTTTTTAGCAATGTTAATTAGTTCTTTATTCATAAATTTAGTCGTTAAGAAATATATGTATCTTTGAGTCGGGAATCAATTTTCAATTTGCATCTAATTTTTCAAAATTAATGTGAGGTCACCCTCCATGCTTTCACAATATATCACTCATTCCCATGCGTACTTGTTTCAGTCAATCTTCTGAAACAAATCTTCAATTAGAAAGTTCCTTGTATCATTTTCATAGAAACTTTTCTGCGGCAGTCAGAGCATCATCCACTTTCATTATAGCTCCATCAATCAATTTATTTTTTCCTCATCAGGGGAATGGAAAAGCTATACTAGCTGCAATATCTAAGCCAGTTGGATTATCTACTTTATCCTGAAGAATTTTTCATTTACTTATTATTTCATCATAATTAGACTCTCAAGGAGCGTTTGCAGTATCTACTCATAAAACTGTGTAAATAAAAACATCTGCAATCCATTCTCATGCACGAATAATAAATGGTTTTGAGCTTAGTCCCATCCTATCCGTATAAACAAGAGGACTATTTTTTACATATGTATACAGATTAATCTGGTCTCTCTGCCCTATTGGGTCTCTGGATATGAATCTACCAGTTTCTGGATTATAATAACGGGCTCTATTAAAGTACAATGAGGCTTCCCTATCATATTCACGTCAGGTGAAAAGTCGAGTATTTCCATACAGGTTAGTACTACTGTCTATTGCTGTAAGAGTTCCGCTTCCTGTAACAGGATACGCTTTCCCGAAACTGTCGTATGCGTAAGTTTGAAGTACGTTTCCACTATTGTCTGTGAGTCCTACAACACTTCCGAGATAATTCGTGTGGTAGAAGTAACGTTTTGTGGTAACTCCAGTATTAGAACTGATGGTAGCATTACAATCTGAGATAATACTAGAGTATCCATAAGTATTGAACTCGGTCTGGTATGGGAGCACTCGGATTTGGCAGAACGAGATTTTATCTTGGTTTGTACTCTCCTGTGCATCATAGGCAATGAGACTATCTGTACCAATTCCATTTATATATTCCTTCTTCAATACCAGTCCTCAGATATTCTTTATCTCTTGGACGATATTGTCTCCAGCATAGACGTAGATGATGGATTCTGTTGGGGTGGTTTTCTGAACTCGTCTACCTAATACGTCATACTGGTACTGAGCGAGAGTTATACCGCTTTGAGTAACCTGAACGAGATGATTCTGGTAATCATAGATGAAGCTCTTTGTTCCATCACTCTTCAGATTTCCATTCGCATCGTAAGTGTAGTTTTTGTTCACCCCTCCTGTCTGACTCGTGTATTGGTCGAGGAGATTCGTTGCGTAGTTTGTACCTATTGTGTTGGTGGTGTCTGTTTTGCGGTTTCCTGTTTTGTCGTATGTGTAGGATTCGATATTTTGGTTGATGCTACCCGTGCTCGTTGGAGCTGCGGAAATGAGACGTTTGAGATTGTCGTAGGCGTAAGACTTGGTTCCGTCAGCCGTGATGAGTGATGAGTCATCATAGGTGAGGGATTCTGTTGGGATGCTTGCAGTATTTGGATTAATGTTTGAGAGTCTCTGAAGTGAGTCGTAGGTATAGTTGGTGGTTCGAGTGTTGTTGTAGGCGAGATTCGCGAGAGTGAGACCAGAGAATCCGTAGGTGGCGATGGTTTGTCCAGAGTAGCCTACCGTCGTATTGCGGTTCAGTGCATCGTAGGTGTAGGATTGGATTTGTCCATCTGGATGCGTGAGGGTAGTGAGATTACCGTTATTGTCGTAGGCGTATCATACAGTTTTGGTTGAGCCTGAGACGGTCTGGGATTCGCTCATTGGTCGACTCATGGCATCGTAGTTCCATGAGAGTGAGGCTATCTGGTTGCCAGATTGGGAGTTCGTTCCACTCGTGAGTCGGTTGAGTTGGTCGTAGGCATAGCTTTCACTCGTGACTCCAGTGACTCCACTGCCTGTTGAGAGAGTTCGACTCGTGAGACGATTGCGGTTGTCGTAGGAGTTCGTTGTAGTGGTTCCATTGGCGTCGGTCTTGGTCGTGAGATTACTGCTCTTGTCGTAGGTGAAAGTTGTATAGCTCGCGTCTGGGTAGGTGATTTTGGTATTACGATTGATGCCATCATACTCGTAGGTGGTGGTATGCAACTCTGGATCTGTGACGGTGGTGAGATTGGCACGGTCGTCATAGGTCATCGTGGTAGTGATAGCTTGTCCGCTAGCATACTCAGTAGATGTGAGTGGGAGACCACGGTAGTCACGAGTATAGGTGGTGAGCCTATTTTGTTCGTCTGTGGTACTTGTGACATATCCGAGCTGGTTGTATGTTTTTGTTTGTGACTTCCCTACTCCATTGGTAGAGACGGTGA
Organism: Candidatus Altimarinota bacterium; assembly: GCA_041909865.1. GTDB lineage: Bacteria > Patescibacteriota > Gracilibacteria > BD1-5 > UBA2023 > JABFSX01. The sequence goes on from JAYRRZ010000103.1 coordinate 3,233, forward strand.
GACGACCGTCGTGGTCGTAGGTATAGCTTGTGGTCGTGACGTTTCCACTGGTTGGGGTAGTGGTGGCACTTGTCCTCAGGTCACGCTTGTTGTAGGTGGTCGTTTGCTGGTTGCCGAGAGCATCGGTGACAGTGGTGAGATTCCCTCTTGTGTCGTAGGAATTGGTGGTGGTGTTATTTTTTGCATCTATGAGTTGCCTCTGTTCGAAGTCTCTCGTATAGACGATACTAGTCTCTACCGCGCCAGTACTATTGGCTGGGTCAAGGTAGGTAATAGTTTTGGTTGGATGAGTGAGTCCATCGTAGAGGGTACGAGTTTTTGTCAGGATAGTTCCACTACTCGTGTAGGTGGTGACGGTATCTATGGTGTCATCCTTGTTATAGCTCGTAGTCGTGGAGGAACCATCTGGATTGGTGACCTGAGTGAGGCGATCATAGAGGTCATAGGTGTAGGTGGTCGTGGAGCCTCGTGGATCCGTCTTGGAGGTGAAGTTGTTGTTGGTGTCGTAGGTATAGGTGGTGACGATATCCTTGCTACTGTCTCCTGGGACGAGGAGGATGCGTTCCTCGGTTGGCTTGGAGAATTCGTTGTAGGTGTAGGTGGTGGTAGCACCATTGCCTACTTTTTTGCTCTTGATATTTCCATTGGCATCATAGGTATAGCTCGTGAGGACAGTCTGACCTTCGCTGGTCTCGATGAGGCTACCAGTGAGATGGTCGAGGTCATCATAGGAGTAGTACGAGTCCATACTGACTCCTCATGAGAGGTATC
>JAYRRZ010000104.1:0-2440 GCA_041909865.1 Candidatus Altimarinota bacterium
GGTGGTGTTAGGTCCAAAGCCAACAGGTATGATAGTTTCGAAAGGCTGATGGGTCGTGCACCTGACGGTAGAATCTTGCCGGTTGAGCGGGCGATAGCCTACAAGGCGCTCCCATCAAGACATACATGCAACGGAAAATGCATGAATGGAAGTGTTAACGGAGTATGCGAGTGCCAATGTGGCGGAAAGAATCACGGTATAGGTAGCGTGACAAAATAAACGATGCAAGGCGGGTTTGATCCCGCCTTTTCTTTTGCCATCTAAATGAACATTGTTCAATGAGGGGGCGATAGCCTCAGGCTATCGCCCTAAATGAACATTGTTCAATGAGGCTGTCTTGGGTGCACCAATACTAATAACATAGGGTATACGGCAAAGTCGCCCACAATGGCGCGTAGACGCAAATACGGGCATGTTGGTCCTTCGAACTGCCATTTTTGCGCCTGATTTTTGATCCGATTCTGGTCCTGGTCCTGGTCCTGCTGTCTCGAATCCTGAGTCAATAGCCATATCCTATCTCGTCGGCTATCGCCTATTCCCGCCACGATCCGGCCCCACAAAAATATCTAAATCTTTCAATGACTTACAGCGCCTAAAAAATCCCATCCCCCTGTTTCAGAAAAATTCCGATTTGTCAATCATGATATTTTTCAATCGTTTTTGAAAAACCTATAGCTTGCCCATGATTTCTCATAACCATCTGATTTTCCTACAGAATTTTTTCGAGCCTGCATTAGCAACCTAATGCGGGTTTGCTTATGTGCTTCAGGCAACCTCATATTTCAGCCCAAAAAATATCTAAATCCCTCAACGACTTACGAAAAGTCAACCCCCAATTTGTGTGGGATATCCCAAAATGCTGCAATGCAACAACACATTAGCTTGCTCATGCTTTTTGATCTAACCTATTGATTCTATTCAAAAAATCCCTAAAATTATTAGCTTGCCAATGCGATTTTTTAGGTTGCCAACAAATTCGAGCCTGAAAAAAAATTTCACTTGACAAATCATCAGGAATATAGTATTAAATCCTTTAAAAGAAAATATATTATTATATTATTATATTCTAACTTCTCTAACTCCTCTCCCCCAAAAAATATTTTTTCCTTCTCCTCTCCCCCCTCTTTCCGCAACCTGCAAAACCTCATTGGCTTGCCCATGCAAAAACCCAAAACCCCAACAAAATCAACACCTTAACCCCAAAACCACTAGCAAGCTAATCCAAAACCTCTCCCCTCTTTTCCACCAAAAACCCCACAATCTCTCTCTTGACTTTTCCTAACCCCTTGAATTTCTTACACATTTTACCCCTCAGAAATACAGGCAAGCCTATAACACATAGGCAAACCCGCACCAGCTTGCCAATACTCCCCTCTAAAAAAACCCCAACAAAATCATATCCTTACAGCGAATTATAGGCATCCTAATCTTTTCCCCTACCTTTCCTTATCCATCCCCTCTTTCCCATAACCCCCACCTTATACCATCTCTTCCTAACCCCTTGATTTTTCTACCATTTTTTCCATAATTTTATCTTATCCATTTTCCCTACCCCATAACCTCATCCCTTCTTGGCACATTCCTTGCATATTCCATAATCCCCTCCCCCAAACCCTACACAAAAAACCCCTTGCGCAAAGCCCATAAGCTTGCTAATATTCCCCTTACACACCCACCAACAACCCCCGAGGTCTTCTCCCATGTCAACCGAAATACACGTCCGTGCATCCTACGGCCTTTCCGGGACAATCGTCCTGGAGAACCTTTCTCCCGAATTCCTCGCCTGGGCCTTGTCCTTCGCAATCTCCCAAGCCACCGGCCATGCTTCAAATGCCGGTCCTGTCGGATCTGCCGAAAGCCAAAATGCCGCAACCAAAAAATTCAATGCCCTCCTCGCGGGAATTGTCCCGCAATCTGGCCGTGGTGCCTCATCCCCGAAGGTTTCGAGAGAATCAGAGCTTTTATGGGATGTTGTTCGTGACACATGGAAGCAGACCGGGCGGCCCATGGCCGAGCTTGACCGGCTCTGCAAGCTAAAGGATTTCGAGGAAGATGCTAAAAAGCATCTCTGGCTTGATCCCATTAAATCCGCCATGGAGCGTAAGTCAAAACGTTCCTTAACCCCCGAACGAGTCATGAAACAGCTGACGGACGAAGTCGTCCGCCGCTTAAGCCAAGGCTCACTTCTCGATATTCTGGACTAACGCAAAATTCCGGGACCGGAAAAAGCCGGTCCCGGCTTTTCTCTAAGCCTTTCCAATCTCCAAAGACTTAGAGCAAAGCCGATTCTTCCCCCATCAGGAATACCCCAAATGAATGCATCTTTTCTCTACATCGAAGCATCCATCAACAGTTTAGGACAACCTGTCTTCTCCGTCTTTGACGGAAGATCAGAGCAAAACCTTTTATTGAGAACAACCGATCCCGAACTGTTGGCTAA
>JAYRRZ010000105.1:0-3899 GCA_041909865.1 Candidatus Altimarinota bacterium
CGGAGTGTAGGTGGAAGTCTTGGTATAGTTGTCACCATCGGTGGCAGTGAGGATGCGACCATAGGCCGTGGTGGTGAAAGAACCAGTACTGGTTTCTGAGTTGGTACCTCGGGTGAGGGTGGCAACTTGACCACCAGAATACGTGTAGCGGGTGAGCTTGCCTTCGGGGGAGGTGATGACTGCAACTTGTTCCACTTGTCCTCCATATTCCCTCTCCTCCGTTGCAAAGACGGAAGAGAAGGAAAAGATGAGGCAGAGGAAAAGGACTACAAGGATGCGGAAGAGAGGAAGAAACAAGGTTATGGATTTAGAATATCTATAAAACAATGATTAATGCATTATTTCAAAAACAATTCTGCAAGTAAATAAAATATGCCTATCCATCAACAAAGAAAGAAAGAAACTCCGAATTTATAATACATATCACTATTGATTTGTTTTTTGTATACTATATTCAGTAATCAACTGGACAGAAATAATAATGTTAAAATCGCCACAGAAAATAAATCAATAATATTATTATTTCATCCGAAATATGCCCATGAATATAGCTGAATACTTAGTATTATAAAAGATAGTGATCCTCCGATGATAAAATCAATTCTTCGGTAATAACGAGAAATTGGGTCTTTATTTTTTGAAAAGAATATTCAGATGAGACTAAAAATAACTGAAAATGTAAGAAACATGAAAAACTTCAACTCGCTTGGATGAGACATATAGATAATTGTAAAAAAATAGAAACATGATAATGACTCGTGGAGATTACTCCATTACTTGTTGGGCTGTCCATCAAATAACTTGTTCAGCTGTTTGAGAGATTGCAACTCATAAATATCAAGTTGTATTTTTTATAAATCAATATGCTCAATCAGCATAATAACCCATATATCGCATGGATTCTGTATTAAACTTTATTTCCGATATCACTCAAAGTTCCTTAAGGAGAGATCATCAAATCTTAGAAGAAAGAAGTCCTGCTCACTCTGTTAATAAATACTGCTTATCCTGCGTTACATATGATTCTGTAGCACTAGCTCCAAAAGACATCACTCCTGTTGCACCAATGATTCATGCCGCAAAAGGTGTGGCTGGTGGGATAAATAGTGCTGGTACTGCGGCTAATCATACATATCCGGAATACCTTCTTGTTCTATCTATTGTAGCAATTATATCTTGTTCATACAGGGAAATATTGTCATGCAAATATCCTCCGAATTCATCAGACTTCTTCATATACCAGTCCCATACATTCTGTGTATTTGCAACTGGCTTTGAGTTTAGCCCCATTCTATCCATATAGACAAGAGGACTATTTGCCACATACGTATACAGATTAATCTGGTCTCGTTGCCCTATTGGGTCACGAGAGATAAACTTCCCTGTACTTGCATCATAATATCTCGCACGGAGATAGTAGAGTCAAGTTTCCTTATCGTACTCTCTTCCCGTATAGAGCCTAGTGTTTCCGTAGAGACTACTCGTAGAATCAACGCTCGTGAGGGCTCCAGAGCCACTTACTACATATGCCTTACCAAAACTGTCATACGTGTAAGTTTGGAGCACATTTCCACTATTGTCTGTGAGTCAGACAACTGAACCTAGATGATTCGTGTGGTAGAAATATCGTTTTGTAGTAACTCCTGTGTTTGAGGTAATTGTAGCGTTACAGTCTGAGATAATACTAGAGTATCCATAAGTATTGAAGTCACTACTATACGGTAACACCCTCACCTGACAGAACGTGATTTTATCCTGATTCGTACTCTCCTGTGCATCATAGGCAATGAGGTTGTCAGTACCAATTCCATTTATATATCCCTTTTTCAATACGAGTCCTCAGATATTCTTTATCTCTTGGATGATGTTATCTCCAGCATAGATATAGATGGTGGTTTCGGTTGGTGTGGTTTTCTGAACTCGTCTACCTAATACGTCATACTGGTAATGTGCTACCACTCCTGTTCCCTGATTGACCTGAACAAGACGATTCTGGTAATCGTAGATGAAACTCTTTGTTCCATCACTCTTGAGATTGCCATTATTGTCATAAGTATAGTTCTTATTCACTCCTCCTGTCTGACTAGTGTATTGATCGAGTGTATTAGTAGCGTAGGTACTACTTGCATCAGTTTTTCGGTTTCCTGTCTTGTCGTACGTGTATGCCTCAACAGTTCCTGATGCGGTAGGAGTGGCGGAAATGAGACGTTTGAGGTTGTCGTAGGTGTAGGATTTGGTTCCATCAGCCGTGATGAGTGATGAGTCATCGTAGGTGAGGGATTCAGTTGGGATATTTGTGGTATTTGGATTGATGCCTGACAATCTCTGAAGTGAATCGTAGGTATAGTTGGTGGTTCTGCTGTTGTTGTAGGCGAGATTCGCGAGAGTGAGACCAGAGAATCCGTAGGTGGCGATGGTTTGTCCAGAGTAGCCTACCGTCGTATTGCGGTTCAGAGCGTCGTAGGTGTAGGATTGGACTGTACCGTCTGGATGCGTGAGAGTGGTGAGATTGGAGTTGTTGTCGTAGGTGTAGCCTATGGTTTTGGTTTGTCATGATGCGGTTTGTGACTCGGTTGTGAGACGAGAGAGGGGATCGTAGATGAGAACCAGAGCAGATATCTGAGTGCCAGATTGGAAGTTTGTTCCACTGGTGAGTCGGTTGAGTTGGTCGTAGGCGTAGGTTTCACTCGTGACTCCTGTGACTCCACTGCCCGTTGAGAGAGTTCGACTCGTGAGACGATTGCGGTTGTCGTAGGAGTTCGTTGTGGTAGTATTGTTTGCGTCGGTTTTGGTCGTGAGGTTACTATTCTTGTCGTAGGTGAAAGTTGTATAGCTCGCGTCTGGGTAGGTGATTTTGGTATTGCGATTTATACCATCGTACTCGTAGGTGGTGGTGTGCAACTCTGGGTCAGTGACGGTGGTGAGGTTGGCACGGTCGTCATAGGCGTATGTGGTAGTACTGGGATTCGTCTGTCCACTCTGGTACACTGTCTCAGTGAGTGGGAGACCACGGTAGTCCCGAGTATAGGTCGTGATACGAGCCATCTCATCGGTCGTGCGAGTTATATATCCGAGATTATTGTAGAGGAAGCTCTGAGTCTTCCCTACAGTATTGGTCTGACTCGTGAGACGACCATCATGATCGTAGGTGTAGCTCGTAGTCGTGACACTTCCATTTGTTGGTGTAGTGGTGGTACTTGTCCTCAGGTCACGCTTGTTGTAGGTGGTGGCTTGCTGGTTGCCGAGAGCATCGGTGACACTGGTGAGATTCCCTCTTGTGTCGTAGGAGTTGGTGGTGGTGTTATTTTTTGCATCTATGAGTTGCTTCTGTTCGAAGTCTCTCGTATAGATGATACTGGTCTCTACTGCGCCAGTACTATTGGCTGGGTTGAGGTAGGCAATCGTCTTCACTGGATGAATGAGTCCATCGTAGAGGGTACGAGTCTTGGTGAGGATAGTTCCTGTGCTCGTGTAGGTAGTGACCGTATCTATGGTGTCATCCTTGTTGTATGTGGTGGTTGTGGAGGAACCATCTGGATTGGTGACTTGAGTGAGGCGATCATAGAGGTCATAGGTGTAGGTAGTCGTGTAGCCTCGTGGATCCGTCTTGGAGGTGAGGTTGTTGTTGGTGTCGTAGGTATAGGTGGTGACGATATCCTTGGTACCGTCTCCTGGGACGAGGAGGATGCGTTCCTCGGTTGGCTTGGAGAACTCGTTGTAGGTGTAGGTGGTAGTAGCACCATTGCCTACTTTTTTCGTCTTGATATTTCCATTGGCATCATAGGTATAGCTCGTGAGGACAGTCTGACCTTCGCTGGTCTCGATGAGGCTACCAGTGAGATGGTCGAGGTCATCATAGGAGTAGTACGAGTCCATACTGACTCCTCATGAGAGGTATC
>JAYRRZ010000106.1:0-26856 GCA_041909865.1 Candidatus Altimarinota bacterium
CCAAAATTTCCTGATGGTACGGAAAATACTACTTCTTCACCGACTGGATGTCCATGATGAAGATTGAGTTGGGCATATGCTCGGAAGTAATACACTACCTGAGCAAGTATACGAGCGATATTGATAGAGTTAAATGAAGTGATATTATGCTCGGCTTTGAAATCAGCAAACTCACGGCTATTCACTCGTTTTACTACATCTTGAAGAGGATCAAATGGAATTGGAGCCAGGAGCGTCAGTGCATTTGGATTATCTACTATACCATTTACTGCCTGAAGTCTTTGAACAGCGGATGGACCAGTAGATGGAAGCATAAAAATAGATCGGATATTCGTCCCTTTCACCCCACTATGTGCTGCATTGATGGTATCACCACTTGATGCTCAGAGTACATTGATAATCTTATCTTTTGCGAGAGCAGAGAGGAGACGAGGAAGGAATTCAAGGGCTACATTCTTGAATGCAAAGGTAGGCCCATATCCGAGATGGAGAGAGTACAGATTACTCGTAATATGTTTTACTGGTGTGATTACTGGTGCAGAGTGCCATTGATCTCAATATGCTTCTGTTATGACTCTTCTGAGCTCATGTTCTGGTATTCAGAAATCAAACTGCCCCAATACTGCATCGGCAATACTCTTATAGGTAAGTCACTGCATGGTGCTCAAGTCATGGTTTGAAAATTGAGGGAACTTTGTAGGTGTCCATAATCCACCAGATATTGGTTGACTTGTTTGTATTGCTCAAGAAAGAGATGTTGTTTCTGAACTTCTTGAGTCCTGAAGAACTGTTGCAGACATAAGAAAAATGTTATAAAATATAATATATTGAAAACTAAATAAGAATATAAATAAATACTATTTTGTCAAAATCAAAAAAACTCCTCTAAAATAGAGAAGTTTTAAAAGTCAAGTGGTGGGGGTACCTGGGTTTGAACCAGGGACCAACCGGTTATGAGCCGGCTGCTCTAACCACTGAGCTATACCCCCGTGTTCATGAATGTTGCAGAAACATGGCGGTGGGCCGGGGATTCGAACCCCGGCGGCACCTTGCGGCACCCTACAGGTTTAGCAAACCCGCCTCTTCAGCCACTTGAGTAGCCCACCGTGTCGCGGATTATAGAAAAAAGGAGAAAAAAAGCAAACGGAATTTTATTCGTTTGCTTTCCATGTTCGAGTTACAATGCTTGTCTCATGTATCGGGAGAGTGAAGATGACCTTCATAATCTTCTCAAGCTCTGCATAGATAAGACGGAAATATTGTCTCAATGAAGTGATGTCTTGATGATAAAAGAAGTGAATCCACTGAAATACATCTTTGGATTTTTTATCAAAATCAAGTAATCGTCCGCCATCTATAGTTGTACCAGTCATGTCATTGAAAATCCGGATAATCTCAGGCTTCTTCTCACGAAATCGAGTTTTCCCATCGATAATACGAGTGAGGAGTACCATAACCGAAAAGATACGCTTGTATCCTTCATATATTCTGTGAACTTCGAACAAATCTGGGACATCTACACGACGTACTCCACTCAATGCTATAGTAGCATTTACTGTCTTCCGGACAAAATGCGCCATCATCTGAACATCATCATGTTTGTAATCATTCACCGTGTGTAATGTTTCCAGTTCTTGAATAAAGCCTCTTGAGGACTTCCCTTCTTCTGATCATTTTTTTACTTCCTCGAGGTATCCCGATGCGGGACTCAGCGGACTCTGAAACATCTTCTCTGTCGTCCAATGTGTCTGAACTGGAACCCAAATATTTTTTGCAGCAAGAACCTCTCCATACGCCTGTAGGTCATCAAAATTTGGAATAGAAGCCTGTCCTTTGCTCAAGACGAATACATCAATATCCGAGAAACCTGCCCGAAAACTCGGACTTCCTTTTTGAACACTGGAACCATAGATAGCGTACGCAAGTCATGAAATTCTTGATAGTGTTTGTGCTATCTCGGACGAAACTTTTGTATACTCCTGTTCTTTCGGTAATGTAAATCGAGAAAAGTCTACAGACATAAAAATATTCCATATATATAATGTAATATTTTTTATTGTCAACTCTATTGTACCACCACTACTACTTTTGGCTCTTTGCCAATCTGATGGAGCATAACATCACAGGCTTTTTTCTCAACATACTGTGCAAAAGCAGTTGCATCTTTGAATCCTGAGAGGTCCTGAAGAATAGAGCGAATTGCCTGATCAAGCGACCGCTCAAGTCCTGGAACCTCAGTAACAGGAGGGAGTCCGACGGTATCATATTTGATAACAAATCCGTTTGATTTCTTGGAAATCCCAACCACAAGGACTCACTGAGACGACATCTGAAAGCGATCATGGAGCTCACGTTCTGCGGTATATCCAACCATTCGCCCATCTACCGTGATAAGCTTTTTGCTCACGTATTGATCTGTCTCTCGCATCTGATTGCGAGTGAATTCGAGGATTTTCCCATTACGAAGAATGGGTACCTTGTTTTTTGGATACCCGAGATCATAGGCATTGCGAGCATTCCCTCTGAGCATATGAGGAAATCCATAAATAGGAACATACACCTCAGGCTTGAGCATCGTAATCATCTTTTTTGTATCCTCTTCACGGGCATGTCATCCTGCATGAATCTCTGATTCCTTGTAGTGATGAATCCGTGGGCCCTGCTGTGTGATGAGATCAAAGAGTCCTTGTACTGATCGCTCATTTCCAGGAATCACCGACGAAGAGAAAATAATAGTATCGTCTGGCTTTAGAGTCGTCTCTTTGGACTCTCCTGTTACAATACGCATGAGAGCGGCATATCGCTCCCCCTGAGCCCCGGTACAACATATAGTCACTTCATTGTCTGGGAGTTTTACCGCCTCTTCCATGGTAATGATGGTTCCTGGCTTTGGCCTCACATATCCAAGCTTGATAGCAATATCAATATAGTTATTCATCGATCGTCCGAGAAGCACTACCTTACGACCATATTTCTCTGAAGTAGATATGATGAGCATCACTCGATCAATAATTGATGAAAATGTTGCTGTAATCACGCGGGCTGGTGCTCGCTCAAAAATATCTTCCATAGAGTGAACTACTTCACTTTCAGAAATGGATGAACCAAGAAGATGTGCATTGGTAGAGTCAGAAAAAAGTGCTCTGACTCCCCGATTCCCAAGTGTCTGAATCCACTCATAGTTCGTTGACGGACGATTTGGAAGTGGATTTTTGTCGAATTTCCAATCTCCTGTATGTACAAAACGTCCTACTGGGGTCTCGATAAGGAGTCCTACCGAATCAGGAATCGAATGATCCACAACAAACGGAGTCACCTGAAAATGTTTCCCTATCTGAATCGGACGATACCGAACGTATTCAGAGAGTTTGGTAAGTGTTGCCTTCATATCCGCTTGCTTGAGCTTGATGAGCTCATACGCCATAGCGGTTGCATAGAGTGGTGTGTTGCGACCAAGTTGTTCCATGAGGAAGTATACTCCCCCAATATGATCAATATGTCCGTGAGTAATACATACTCATACTACCTTCTTTCCACGAACGTAGGTAAGATCTGGAATGGATGAATTGATTCCGAGTTGGTACTGGTCAGCAAACTGGAGACCCATATCGATAATTATCATTTCATCCTCGTATTCAAATCCCATACAGTTGAGTCCAACTTGTTCCGTTCCTCCAAATGGAATCACTCGAAGCGTTCCTTTTTCGAGAGGTTTTGAGCGTTCTTCAGGGATGTGAAGATACTTCTTGAGCGCCTGTGTCGGAGTAAAGAATGGAAAAGACTTTTTCGGACGGAAAGAGTCTTCATAGATAAATGATTCTCCAGGACGAACATGATCATTCATCTTTTTCCCAGAATCAAAGAAATTTCGGAATCCCCCCTTCTTTTCTCAGGAAGGTTTTTCATTCAGATTTTTATGGTATTTTTTATTTTGTTGCATATTTTTTGTGTTAAAGATTATATTTTGCTTCTTCCTTATGCAAATTTCGTGTTATGTGTCCGTGAAGATTTCCGTATAAAATCACAAACTGTTTGACTTCAAGTGAAGTGAAACGAAACGAGAAGGAGTTTTTGTGATTTAGGAAATCGAGTGGAATACACATACCGAATTGAAGCATGGAACATTTTGGAAAGACTTTAGGTACTTTTAGTCATAAAAGTACGTTCTGTGTAGAAAATCCTGGATTTTCGTTTCCAGAGAATGACAAACTCAAGAGGCTATTCAGATTGCTCATTATTAAACTCTCCTATCGTTCTATCACTATCGGCATTACCACTGGGGTTCGACCAGTGAGCACGTAGCAGTATTTGGTAATCTCCCGACGGAGTGTCTGTACCAATTCCCCTCGCTCTATTTTCGGATTCTCAACGATGAGGTTCTCATAGGTTACCCGTATTCCTTTGAGGATTTCCTTGTGAACACTCATCATCTCATACGCATGAACAAATCCTCGGGAGTCAATAAAAATATGTCCAGCGATCGTACGTACACGAGAATCTTCTTCAAGCGTAAATGTCAGGATTCAATTTTCAGCGAGTTGTTCACGATCTGGGAGTGTATATCAAGCCACTACTCAGATGGAACTCCCATCGATATAAAAGGTGTCAAATGTGAATTTGAGTTGGTGTTTTGCGAGTTGCCCTCATTTGAGAGAAAGAATTTCTCCTGCCATTACTAGCATATCTCCAAAAACATATCCAGCATCCTTCCTTCGAAAACATGATTCTTTCGCAATATGAGTTCATGGAACGCTAGAAATAGTGGAAATCTCTCTTCCGAATTGGGTTCAAGCTGATCGGATTACAATACATGAAGATACCCCATTGGATCCTGATAAGAACTCAAAAGCTCCAATTCTCCGATCAAAAGACCCAGAAGGAAAAAGCTCAAAAAATCGGCATTTATCAAGAAAAGCCATATCGTGAATCGATTCACGGAGTCGAGTAATCATCTCTCGAGACGCATACATCGGAGGAAATCCAAGACCTGGAAGTATCGTCATAATTGGAGTAATATCGATATCATTCTCTGGGAGAACCCATGCAGAAATATGCTCTTTCTCGGAATAAAGAAGGCGCATATCTGGAAATGTAGAATATGCTTTCCCCGCTCGAACAATCTCTCCAAAGCCAGATCCAACAAGAATAGTCTCATTGTCCCGAGTAACGAGCATAAGTGGATCTTTCTGATTCGAATCGGAAAAAGTTACAAGACGAACCGCATTCATATCTTCTTCTTTTGGGAGAAATGATGGCTTCATCGATGTGACAAGACGCGTGAGAGAATCAATATCAGAAACAACTGGCTGAGCTGACTCCATTGTTCGATGGGTCCGAGATGGTGGCGCTACTGGTCGTCTCTCCTGATTTCTTTTGGTGTCTTCCTTTCGAAATGATTGTTTTGGAAAACTCTTTGTATTTGGATTTTTTTGTTGAGTATGATTCCTGGATGATGTACCGAAGGCGATATCATCCGTATCGCCAAAAATATGGTCCATGAAAAAAAGATGGTAATCATATCGCACTTTCTTGTATATTAAAGAGTTACGAATGAAAATAATAAATGAGAAAGTATGGGGGAGATATATCTGTATCCATACTGACAACTCTCTAATCTCCGACACGAAGACCAAAGAGCTACCACTATAGCAACTTCTTAATGAGAGTATATCAATTATTCAAGGGAATACAAGTATTTTTGGAGAGAAATAGGGATTTTTGTTGTATCCCATGAATATGCCGGCATTCTTCCAAGTGTGTAATCTGAATCAGTAAACGCCCCTCATGAGAAGAGATATTTCTGAAAAAACAGATATTTCTGTCGCATGGAATCATTCTTCATTGCCCTATCTTCAAACATACGATTATGAAAAACATAAAAAACTAATGATTCAGCAAAATCTTCATACTGATTCGTGAGTGCATAACCGCTCACAAATGATGCTATGGATTCTGTTGGCTTCTTGATGGTAGAGCTCTTCCAACTAATGGAATAAAAATTTTCTGACGGATCACTACTATTTTTTGTTGAACGAAGAATGTAGATATCAATAAAGTGTCAGAATTCATGTACAAAAAGTTTGAGAAACTCACTATCCCTTGATACTTTTGATGAGAGAGTAATGAGTCTTCCATGCATTTTTCCTCGTGGCTCAATGAGAAATGCATCGATAAAAATCGAAAGCGCCTGATACGAATAATGAAAAGATTCTGCCTGGAGAACACTTTCAATCATGTTCTTTCTAGCACTAATAGATGGAGTGGTATCATTTGCAGAAATAGTTACCGCTGCAAAAGTGGAAGAAATAGCTCCATATAACACACAAATGATTCCAATAAGTCGAACCGATGAAAAGAGCATATACGGTAACTATGCGCCAAGACTGTAAATAAACGACACAATGATATCTATGAATGGGAAAGCAGTTCAAAGGAGGATAAGACCAATGAGCGCATAGATGGCTGTTGATTTTGCTTTTTTTATCTTTTCTTCATCGCCATACGAAGTAGTATATCGTATCCCCGAGAACACGATGGCTCCAATAGCAAAAAGTGCTCAGAATGCAATCACTCGTTCGCCAACAATCACAAGAAGCTCCTTTACTCATTCCGTTCACATATCTCCTCCATTGGAAACAGCATTTGCGGGATCACCGTTATTGGCACATTCTTGCAGAAAAGTAACAGCATCAGTAGTTCTTAAGTCACATTCAGCTTGTACGAAGGATCCAGAAACAATAGAGACAAAGAAAATGGAAATAAAAAGAAGAATTCGCATAAATATTATAGATCAATAGTAGAAAGTATCGTAACAAGAGCATATGAAAGAGCGATAGCAATTAAGGCAATAGCACCATAGACTAAAGACTTCCAAGCTTTTTTCATCTTTGCTTCATCACCTTCAGCAGTAAAAAGCTGATATGCCACATACAGCGCTGACCCAACGACTACCACAGGAAGTGCTATTGTAAGGAGAATAGATTGAATTATGGATAATATCCCTACCAATCCCAATCAAGTATCAGTGAAAATAGTGCCATCTGGACTTCAATGGTTGACAAGATCGTCCTGACTTATGGCAAGTACTTGAAATGGAATGATGAGCAGAAACCATCAAAGAATCGTTCTCATATCTAAAGAAAATTATTAAGATCCAAATTCATAACGAGTTTTACTATTCCGTATCCAAGTCAAGCAACCACTACACCAATCATTGCGTATATTATCATCATTCTCGATTTTTTTACCTTTTCTTCATCTCCGGCTGCAATAATTATCTGTATCCCAGCCCACGTAGCAGCCATAACTGCAAGCACTCCGACAATGCCGAGTCCATAAGAAATGATATTCGCGATGGTATCTTCCGGATTATCCCCCGCCTGAGAAAGGAGACTATCAAAGGAAGCGACACCAATAGTGGGATCACCCACTTCAATCTCGCCAGCCTGAACAATACCCTGACCAAGAAGATAGAGAAAAAGAAACAGAGAAAGTATTCGTAAAATAATCATACGGCTATGTTGAAAAGAAAGAAGCTATAATCTTAATAATTGACCAAGACATAAGGGCGATACCAATTGCTAAAATATTCCATTTAATAATGGTCTTTGCTCGACCTGCTTTTTCTGAATCACCAGCAGAAAATATATAAAAATATCCTGCAATAAGCACCGAAATAATGGCAATCACTGGAATCATGAAAAGAAGAAGACGAGAAAATCACTCAAGAAGAAAAAAGATTGAATCTACTCAGTAAGCTCCTCATCCTCCCCGACTTCCAGCCAGTGGATCAATAGTATCAAGAGGAATAGTAAAGTTCGGAGTAGTAATGTCCCCCGCTGCAAAAACATTGGTTACAAACAAAAGGGAATACACAAGAACGATAAGATAATGAGAGTTTCGCATAGGATAATGATACTCTAATTTTCTCAAAAATGCAAAAGAAATGAGAATTTGCAAAAAACCAATTCCTCCATATAATGATGCGGATTTTTAGGACTTATTTTTATCTACTATTTTCTTACGTATGAATATTCTCCTCCTTATTAATGCTATTCTCCTTATTGGACTCATTACTCTCCAATCAAAAGGAACTGGTCTCTCGATTATCCCAGGGAGCAACGACTTCGGAAAATTCGAACGACGTGGACCAGAAAAAATACTTCATCAAGCAACTATTGGTCTCGTTGTAAGTTTTACTGTTCTTTCCCTCTTGGCATATTTCATGGCATAACGTAGCGTTGGTTGCTTCTCTGAAGAAATTCCTTTTTTCTTTGTTTTATATGGATATTCCTCATTTTAATCGGAAACCGCTTATCATCGTCCTGAGTATATTTAGTGGCCTCCTTCTGATTCACCTTTTGGGAATCTATATTTATGAATGATGAAAATACCTCGGTCTCCCTGGGGGAAGTATTAGTATTGGGGTAGTGGGAAAAACCCCTGATGTTATGAATCCATTAACCTATGGTTCTTCTGACTCAAGTGACCTGATGTTTCGTTTTATGTACCGTGGACTTATACGATATAATCCCGAGGATGAGACCATGCAGGGTGATCTGGCGACGTGTGATATATCCAATCTTTCAAAAGTAAGCTGTAAACTCAGAAACGGCATAAAATGGTCTGACGGGACTGCTGTACAAAATGGCGATGTGGTAGCTACTATTAACGCATTTCAGAAAGAATCTCAGAATCAAAAAATGTCAAAATTTCTTGATTCCGTGACGATTTCCGCAAAGAGTGATGGTATTACCATTTCCTCAAAAGATAAGAATCCACTTATGCTAGAGCTTCTTACATATCCGATTATTCGATCTGATATGATTGAACAAGTCCTCACAAAACGATTCTCATCGGGAAATTATATTACATCTGGAATGTTTGCTTTCTGAGAAATCGTAACTGACTCAGAATATGGATTTGATCGGATTACGCTCATAAATAACGCAAATTATGGTGAACAACCTGCGTGGCTTGATAAAATCCATTTTAAGTTCTTCTCTGATCTCTGATCCCTTGAAAGAAGTACTGAAACCCTTAGCGTGATTATTCCCCCTCCAAAGAATGAAAACCTTATGCTCAGTGCCCGTTTTGAAAAATACCCATATACCACGTATGATTATTTCTGAATATTCTTTCATACGGACAATATGCAAAAGGCTCTCAGAAATGCACTTCATTGGCAAATTGGAACATCATTCTCAGGAAATATTGCTGCCAATCACAAGCCTATTCAAACCATCTTCTCTTCCGATGAACCTATCCTCCCCACAGGGAATCTTGGGAATCTCTCGGATATATTACGGAAAATGGGATATAGGAAAAAAGATGAGATTATCGCTAGTATTGATGCCCAACCAACGACCGTCACTGGAGGCGTTGAATATGAGCGCCCTCGTTTTTTTAAGAACAAAAGTAATAGCCTTATTCTCTTTGCAAGCGACATTACTGATGGGATTCTCCTCACAGGAGTAGTTCCTGCCAATACCGAGACCGTGAGTATTAATGGATATTCTCTCCGAGAATTCCGTAGCGGCAATGGAACGTTTGCGTATCGTGTAAGCCCCGAGAATCTGACTCTCTCAGGAGGAAAGAACACCTATACCGTTCTTTTTGGTCCAGGAGACTTTACCTGAGAAACTCTCACCATCTATTATAGTGAGAATTCTTGAGCTCTTGATGACTACCGTAAAGAAGTGGATGCCCCATATCTTGCCAAACTCAATACTCCAGCACTATTAGCAGAGAGGGAAAGAAAAAAAGAAGAGCATAAGAAACGGATAGAAACACTGGACAATCAATACTATTACAATGAAAAAGATGAGCCATTTCGTGTCAAAGTTGCCTATATTACTGGACAATCTTCCACGGAAGAGTATGCACAATCTATCGCCGCAACTCTTAAAACCCTGAGTCTTGTTGCTGAACTTATTCCCGTTGAGGCAAAAGAGCTCGAAAACATCATAAAAAGCGGCGAGAAAAATTATGATATTATCGTTGCTTGAGTCAGTACCTCTGGGAATATTGCAGAAATTGGGCAACTTTTTGCATCCAATGAAGCAGGAAAATGAGTCAATTTTTCAAATATTGAGAGCAAGAATCTAGATGATCTATTTATTGAGCTCCGATCAAGCACTCTGACTGGTAGTATCAGAGAAACTGAAAAAAAGATTACCACCATAATGCAAGAGGAAAGTTTTTTCTTCCCTCTTTCACGACCAATTCGCACCTTTTATGTGGACAGAAATCTGAAATGAGTAAAAAGCTTGGAGCTTATTCCTGGAATCCCTTCTCTCTATTCCATTTTTCAATATTCAAGTATCAAAGATACGTTTATTCTTAGCACCGAAGGAAAGGGGGTATTCTGATTTCTTCGTTGGATATATTCCAAAGCATTCCACTAATTACCATGAAAGAAAGAATAGTTATTCAATCCTGGGAACTTGTCACAGAATTTCATTCTCTCAAAAAACTGAATTTTTTTCCATCGTTTTTTGGAATGCTCTGGCTCTTTTTGATACTCATATACCAGATTACCTTCACCTACGTATACGTCTTTAAGAAAAAAGATGAAGTATTCACGGCACTTGCAAACTTTGCACACAATGAGTATTTTTCAGAGGTACTCATAGGTCTCTCAGCAATTTTCCTCTTATTTATGGTACTGGAACCCATTGCTATTGGTGGCATGATTCAGATGATGGATTCCTACAGGAAAAATGGCAAAGAAAACGCCCATAGAACTCTTCAATGATTCTTTGATGGACTGAGACACTTTCTTCCGATTTTTGAAGTTCAGAATCTTACCGCCGTCTTTCGTCCGCTTTCAATTATCACATTTTATATTCTCTTATTACGAATATTTGGAGCTGACTACTTTTCAGCAATCACCATTACTATGACCGTCTATTTGCTTCTGGCGTTCTTTATTAACATGTGTTTTTCGTATTCAAAATTCTTCATTGTCTTTGAAGGAAAACCAGCATTGGAATCCCTGGCCGCTTCAACTGGACTCGCAGTACGGCATATATCCATAACGTTACGACTCTATTTCACAATGATACTACTCTATCTCCGAACCATCATTGTAGCGGTTATTTTTCTTGTTCTCCCCTTTATTATATCAAGTGTCATAGCATTTTTTACTATCATGAGCGTCAAAGTGTTTTTTCTTGGAATATTTTGATTTATTAGTTTGGTGCTTTTTGTCTTTATTGTTCATCTGAATTCAACCCTTGAGATATTCATTGAAGCAACATGGTATGAAGCCTACAATCTCTGCAAGAAAGAGGATACTGACTATGGCTGACCCGTAGATACTCATGGAGAGCATGGGCATGATGCTGGTCATGGACATGACAGTCATGGTCATCACTAATTCATTACTTATTTGTTTCTTATTTTGCTTCTTTATTTGGTAAATTTCTAGGGTCTGTTAGCGAAATTTTCGTAAAAACTGTAACGTATCTGAATTTTACGGTTTTAGAAAATGAGCTCATATCAGATTCAGAAATGAAACAACAAAAGAAGAACCTTTTGTTTCTTTTCAGTTATAAAAAGAGCGTAATCTCGCCATCTATGTCGTCTCAAGATCTCCTCATCGAATATTCTCAGAATCCTGTGAACAAAGGAATCCTCGAAAATGCTACTATTCACTATCGTGAACACAATCGCGTCTGCGCAGATGTAGTAGAGGTATTTCTGATTATCGAGGAAAATATCATGAAGCAATTTAGTTTTGACGGATATATGTCCATCGTTGCCACTGCCTGTGTCTCAATCACTGGAGAGATTCTCGAAGGATGGAATCTCGATGATATTCTCACCCTCAATGAATCGTTTATTCATGAACATATCGGTTCCGATATTTCCCCTCGTCGTAGATTCGCTTCTCTCATCGGACTCCTTGCTATCAAGAATGCGATTCATGAATGGAAACGGGACGAGAAGAAGGAGGATTTTAGTGATATTGTGATATAAGAACATTTCTTGTTGATTCCTTTTTTTAAAAACGACCCATTGGGCCGTTTTTTTTATCTTTGAATACTCTTTGAGAGTACATCAATAAACCGATCAACATCCTCTATGGTATTGTAGATATAAAAACTCGCTCGAAGACTCGCCCTGATACCAAGGGAGGTATGCAGAGGGTCGGTACAGTGATGCCCTGAACGTACACAGATACCTGCGTCCGCGAGCATCTCGGCTACGTCATTTGGATGATGGTGTTCGAACGTAAACGCAAATACTCCGAGTCGATTGTTTCCCTCGTGTGAACCAATAAGCTTCACAGATGGAGGGAGTTTCTCTACTTGCTCAAGCATATATGCTGTAAGTTCTTTTTCATAGTTCTCTACTACTTCAAATCCTCCGATGGAATCAATATACTCAAGTGCAGTAAGGAGTGAAACCGCCCCAGCAATGTGCGGAGTGCCAGGTTCATGACGGAATGGGAGTCCAGCCGCTTCATATCCTAGCGTTGTCACTCCATTGATAGCACCTCCACCACAGAATGCAGGATTCATCACTCTGAGAAGGTCCTTTTTCCCGTAGAAAAATCCGATTCCCGTGTCTGACATCACCTTGTGACCAGTACCAACATAAAAATCAATACCATATTGTGTTACATCCGTCTTCATATGAGGAAAACGTTGCGAACCATCGAGGATAAACAGTGGGGTATTCCTCCCCTTGTAGGGGAGGTTAGGTGAGGTACCCCCTCCAACTCCCCCTACAAGGGGGAGAGATTCAAATATATTCTTCACTCGCTCTAGATCCAATACTTCTCCCGTTACATTTGAGGCTCCAGTGATAGAAAGCACTTTTGCTTGTGGAAGTTTGCTTTCGAGGGAAACATAATCTATCGTTCCATTCTCATGGAGCTCAACCCAATCAATAATAATACCATATTCCTCCGCGAGAATCTGCCAGGGAACAATATTCGCATGATGATCGACTGTTGAGAGAAGTACCACATCACCCTTTTTGAGCATTCCTGACTTTACGAGTCCACGAGACAATAGATTGAATGCATAGGTCGCATTGTAGGTAAATACCACTTCATCTGATCTGGCCCCAAGCTTGTCAGCAACTGCTTTTTTTGCCTTCTCATAGAGCATAGATGACTCCATTGAGAGATCATACGCCCCACGATGGATGTTGGCGTACGAGGTCGAGAAATACGAGCCCACAGCATCGATCACCTTTTTTGGTTTTTGCGCACTCGATGCAGAATCAAGAAACACGAGATTGGGATGACTCAAGAAAATCGGAAAATCACTACGGAACATATACAAAAAAAGAACTATAACAATATACCTACTGCGCGCATCTTACCACCACCAAGAATCTCCCTCTTTGGGTAATGGTTCTGCATTTACTCAGGATGAAGACAGCTGTTCTTGTTCTATGATACGTATCTCGTTGAGATAATTCTCTGCCTCTATCGAAAAGTCTGCACTATCATCAATATCAACGACCTTCTGGAAATACTGTTTTGCTCACGTATAATCTTGATCATCATACGCAAGAACTCACCTTTCGAGAAGAATGATAGGAGAATTCTGGAGATCACTCGGAAGAGACTCTATGACTATCTTGGCATCCTCTACCTTTCCGAGAACTCGAAGGGCGTTGATATATAATGGGAGAATAATGGGGGAATTTGGATGCTTTTTGAGACCTTCTCATGCCCATACATAGGCACGAATATTTTCCCCGTTCGAGAGAGCCAGAGATATGGCTACAGCAAAGTCATCAACACTTGCGTCTGGTTCTTGCGTGAGATAACTCAACACTTTCATCATCCCGACAGTATCGCCAAGAATAGAATAATTATAGGCAAGACGGCGCTCAAGATTTGTTTTTGGGGTGTATCATGCCAAAATAGCATTATTCAGATAGAGATTTGATGTGACATAATCTTCTACTGCAAAGGCTATTTCTCAGAGCTTGGCAATTGCCTCTTTATCATTCGGTTTTTTTTCGAGATAGAGGAGAAGAGCCGCCTTTGCCTCATTGTAGCGACCGAGCTCAAAGAGAGAAAATCCCTGAAGTTTACGAACTTCATCATAATCTGGCCGTTGCTCAAGAATCTCTGAAGTCAATTTCTCTGTCGTGAGATAATCCCGATATTCATAAAATTTTGCTGCCACTGCAAAATTTCGAAAGTTCACATCTGGGGAAACCTTTGATGCATCCGTACTAGTCTTTTTGAGAATAGAAAGATTCTTTCCTGTTCATGTATACTGCTCTATCTGAGTGATACAGTTATGGATTCCTGTGAAGCAAGTATTGACCACAAAATAATATTCTTGAAGATTTCTATCGGCTGGAATCTTGTAGAGTTCATCAAGTTTATTCTCAATCTCAGAATTCAAAAACAGTGCGCTCAGCATTTCTTTTTGTTCTGTACTTTTGAGCTCTGAAAATGGAACATGAACAAAATAGGTATAGGCGTTTTTCCAATCTTTCATAAGAAAATAGGCATGAGCCACCTTTTTCTTGATAATCACATCATCTGGTAATTTCTCCGCCACCTGAAGATAGTACGTAAGTGCTTCTCTTGGATTATTTTTGAGGGTAAGATAGTCTCATTTTCTAATCGTATTCTGCTCTTTCCTTTGTTTCTTGATGAGCTCAATCTTCTTCTCTGGATCAAGATCTCGAGTATATTGTTCACTAGAAACCGTCTTTCCGCTTCCCATAAAAGAGCTGGTTCCCGAAAATGAACATCCCGAAAGAATACACGCAAGGAGGATACATCCAATTTTTTTCATGCACGTATAATAGAGAAAAATACCGTATTACAAAAAGAAAATACAAAGGAAAATTGACGAGAAAAGCACTTGTCGTATACTTCGCGAACACTATGTTTTCAAAAAAAGACTACACCTACCATCTCCCAGAAGAGCTCATCGCTCAAGAGGCAGTACACCCTCACCATAATGCAAGAATTATGATAATCGACCGTGAATCAGGTACGATAGATGCGGAGGATATTTTCTGGAATCTTGATGCCCATCTTGATAAACGTCGAGTATTTTTCTTCAATAATTCCAAAGTACTTCGATCTCGCATCCCTCTCAAGAATACCCCAATACAAAGAATCGATGGGAGTACTGGCATGATTTCATCGGGAGAAATATTCTTTCTCAAGAACCGAGATAATGCTGAGTTCGAGGCCCTGGTACATCCAGGAAATAAGTTCAAGATAGGAACCAAAATCTTTATAGGAGATAGTATCATCACCGTGGTCCAAAAGACGGATTCCTGAAGAGTTCTCTCAATAACCGGGGAGTCGATATTTCATCTTATGGAACACTCTGGGAATCTTCCACTCCCTCCATATATTGCCTACGAGAAAGAAAAAGAGGCGGACTATCAGACAAGTTTTGCGAGCAAAGAGGGTTCCGTTGCTGCCCCAACTGCCTCTCTTCATTTTACCAAGGAACTTCTTGATAAAATTCCAAACAGAAAATACTATACCACGCTTCATGTTTGACTTGGCACCTTCAAGGGAATTGATACGGATGATGTGCGCGAATATGCAATCCATGAAGAACGTGCTGAAGTGGAGTTTGGTATATTTGATGCCATTGCGACAGAAAAAAACAAAGGAAATCGTATTATTAGTGTCGGAACAACCGTATGCCGAACCCTCGAATCCCTTCCATTTGTATGGAAACTTCTTGATACCTCTCTACAAAAAAGATTCCCCGAAGAAACTCAACACTACTGGAACCAGCTATCCATAAATATAGCCTCGACCTCTTGGATTCAGAGTATTGATGCCAACACTGATGAGCAACTTCTCTCTTTTTCCACTGCTATCTATATTCTTCCATGACACGCGTTTCTTGTTATTGATGAACTTATTACCAATTTTCATCTTCCAGAATCTTCTCTGCTGGTTCTTGTGAGTGCTCTTATTGGAAACACAGAAACGCTCTCTATTTACCAACAAGCTATTAAAAAAGGGTATCGATTCTATAGTTTCTGAGATGGAATATATATACGCTGAAAATAAAAATAATTGCAAGTAAGTTTTCTTGATTCTTTTGGGACTTCTAATATACTTCCTTCATTATTTTTAACTTATTTTCTTATGAAAAAGCTTTTGCTCATTTCAAGCATGGTTCTTATACTTACTTCTTGTTCTCTCACGAACAAAGAATCTGGACCAGTTCCTCAGGATGGAAAACCAAATAAAGACTATCAAGCGAGCATCGATAACGCTTCATCAAAGATAAAAAATACTGCAGAATTCGCAGACTGTATGGCTCCTGCAGTAAATAGCTGTGTTAGCTCGGTTGGAATGCGACTTGCCCAAGAGAAAAAAGATCCGTCAATGTGTTCTGAACTTCCACAAAAAGAACAACAAGAGGGATGTGTATTTGCACTTGTTGTCAGAGAAGCGAGTGAAAAGGGAGATGTAACTGCCTGTAATAAGCTTTCTGGAAATTACCAAAAACAATGTAGTAAGTCTATTTACCGAACCATTGCTATCCAAAAGAAAGATATTACTCTCTGTGAGAAGATTGCTTCTTCTGGAGTTTCTGGAGAAGCAAATCCAATGATAGAGCAAGAATATGATCAGTGTGTTCTTAATATCATCATGACTAAGGATGATGCATCCGAGAAAGATTGTCTCTCAATTAAAAATGACAACATGAAAAATATGTGTGCGAACACTATAAAAAACAAACCTTCTCGACTCCCTCCACGATAGTTTTCGTTTAATCTCCAATATGCAAAAAGTTCGTAAGTGTATAATTCCAGCAGCGGGTTTCTGAACCCGCTTTTTGCCGGCTACAAAAGCGCAACCAAAAGAAATGCTCCCTATCGTTGATAAACCGGTTATTCAGTATCTCGTAGAGGAAGCGGTATCGGCTGGTATCACCGATATTATGATTGTTACGGGTCGTGGAAAACAAGCAATCGAGAACCATTTTGATGCCTCATTTGAGCTCGAGAAAACCCTCGTGGAAAAGGGAAAAGTACAGGAACTCGAAATGGTGGAACGAGTATCCAAGCTGGCTCATATTGCCTATGTTCGTCAACCGCTCCCTCGTGGGGATGGTGATGCTCTCCTCCATGCCCGCGCATGGATTGGCAACGAACCATGCCTTGTTCTCTTTGGAGATGATCTTATCCTCTGAGAAAAATCTGGTGCCGAACAACTCATTGAAACATTTGAACGGAAAAATGCACCAATAATTGCGCTCGAAAAAGTCGCTGATAAGCGAGTAAGTTCTTATGGAATTATAGAATCCAAGCATAGTGATGGTAGAATCCATCAAGTAGATAAATTTCTTGAAAAACCAAAACCCGAAGAAACAACCTCTCGTCTTGGAGTAATTGGGAAATATGTTATCACTCCAGAAGTTTTTGAGTATCTCGAAGAGGATAGTACCTGAGCAAGTAAAGATGGTGAGATTCGTCTTGCTGATGCTTTTGCTCGAATGGTAAAAGATCGAGATATCTACGGTCTTGAAATGGAATGAGACCGCTACGATACGGGAGATAAATTTGGATTTCTCAAGGCTACTATCGATTATGCTCTTGCCCGCGACGATCTCAAACCACAGATTCTGGAATTTCTAAAAAAACGTGTGGAAGGAAAGTAGTTTCCTCATTTTCTCATGGTATGTCTCGTCAACCGCTCCGTCATTGCTATGAAGGAAGCAATCCAGCAATGACGGGAAATGTTTTTATTTTCTGGATCGCTTCGTTCCTCGCGATGATGAACACCAACTCAAGATCACGGAAAGATACTGGAAATACTGGGGAGCTCGTGGCAATACGCTATCTTCAGGAACAATGATATGAGATACTCGCCACCAACTACACTATCAAGGGATGAGAGCTGGATATTATCGCAAAGAAGGATGGTGTATTCATCTTTGTGGAAGTTAAGATGCGTCATGATGAACGTCACGGACATCCCCTTGAAACATTTACTCTCCCAAAACGACGTGCCATGAAGCGGACGGTGTTCCTCTACCTCAACACAAACCATATTCCTCTTGAATCTGCTCGTATAGACTTCATTGCCATCATGAACAAAAAAGACGGTACTGGGTACCGTCTCTGGCATGTACGATGAGTGGAGATTGGATAATTGAGAATTCCTCCATCCTTCTCTGGCATGATTCTCTGGATTGAACTGATTCTATGTCACTTGTTAATGAATATCGTCACTAGTTGCTGGACCTTAGGATTGAATGGTGGTAGCTTTACCTTGAACCATCTTTCTCAAATCTGGAACTCACGTTTGATTCGTAGCTGGTTGACTCACCACTATATGTGAACCACTTTTCCATCGATTATAATCTTCTTCTGCCTTGTTGGGATTTCTTTCTATACTTTCATCGAATACCGCGTATGGGTCAATACCCATGCTTGCCAGATCATTATAGTATGGGAAAGTGGAGATATTTCTGCGGATAACCTCTTCTGCATCCTTACTTCCGACGATACTACGGGCGCTGAGTTTCTCTGCAAAATATTGGATAATCTCCCTTCTATAAGCAAGATATTGCTTCTTCTGAAGTGAGGTATCTCATAGAAAGTAGCTCTCATCTCTGAGTCCATGATTCACGTGTTCAATCACATACTTCCATATCTTGTTACGATGGTCATCATTCATAGGTTTTGCTCCAGGAGAGGAGTGTCCGAACTGAATCTTATTCAACATCGAACGAAGACTATTGAGTCAATTTTCTCATCGAGCCAAGATAATATTCTGATATCCATGCTCATCATACCAATTTTGTCCATAATCTGAAGATGGAATATCGGGCTTATTCAAAGCCATATCATGCGCTCATCCCTCACCCACCATAACTTCTAAGTATTTTTGTACGGTTTCATTTCCATCCTGCTGCATCTTGACCAACCAACCATTCTTTCATTGGAGCATATCATGCAGTCAGAATTCCTGATATTTTTGCCAGAAATTCATCAGTCCGGTTGCAGGATCGATACCACCATATTTTTCTTTTGTGTCCTTGGTACTTTCTGGTCCATTATCGAAACGAGTACAGTAAGAGTCGAATTCTTTTAGTACCCCAGGATGACCATTTTGTTCCATTTGCTTAACAGCCAATCGGACTGTCTGACGATAAATATCATTGTTGGTTTTATTACGCAGAAACCCATATGCATGGAATGAAAATCCCTGTTCCGCATACCGTTTGAGTTCCTGGAGAGACATATGTGATGCATACTTAGAGTATCCTCACACCGCCCAGACAAATGGCATTGCCTGATATAATGGAATCTTGATTTTGCCAGCCACTTTCTCCATAGCTCCAACACCTTTGTTTCGTTCATAGCCCTTAAGATATGTCATACCCCTATTGAGACGTCATTGAGCACTTACCATTGACGTCTGTTCCATTCCTTTCTTGTAGGCAGAGTCATATCCATCAATTTGCCAGGTCTTCTGGAATCCACCAGGTCAACCAGTGGCCTTCACAACACTCGCAGCATAAGGAAATGTCTCCCATTTTCCATCAACCAGCTTGAACATAGCATGAATCAGTTGTTCTTCTGTTGGCTCTATCTCATGATCTTCCATAGTTCCAATTTCTTCAATTGCTTTTCTGTAGGCCTCTTGACGCCAGTGATAGACGCCTCCCGGCAACTTGGAAGTGATGACAATTGCATCAAAAAAGGCAAAATATCCGGGTTGTGCATTTGCAAGGTTATTTGGAGTAACCTCAGACTGAAAGTGCTTGATATCTTCAGCATACAAGTGCCCATAGCTCTTGATCATAAAGTTTACAGCAGATATCACTTCCTCTGGACGTGAATCCTTATTATGAACAATATGGATACACTTCCAGCGTCACTTTGGTCCTGGGAGACCAAATATCTTTTTCTCATACTTCTCAATAATCTCCTTGCTCGCATTGACAATATCTGAGTACACTTGCGCCTCAACGGAATCAGGCAGATGAAGTACTTTTGCAGCCTTCATAGCAAATCGAGCAGCGTCGAGCTTGGCTCATTTTTCAAGCGTATGTTCTATCCCTTCGAATATCATCTTCACACCCTTCCATATACTGGCAGGATTCTGATAGCGCATCAAGCGTTTGATAAAGCTTCATTCCATATGTACATGATTTGCGTGGCCATCTCCATGCTTATGATGTGCATTCGGTACGATGAGGTCCTCTTCTGAAGCGGTGAATTTGTGTTCCTCGAGATACTTGAGAAAAGCTGGATAACTCATGGTCTGCCACGTATACAACCCATCTACCTCCTTTTTTGTAATTCCGCCCTTCTGATGAGCAGCAATTTTTTTTATTTCCCCCGCACTCATATCACTCGAATATTCTCAAAAAATTACCTGGCCATCCTTTAGAGACTCAAGACGAATATGTTCACCCTCTGCATTTTTGAAGCACGATATATTTTTTGGTTTCTGATGAGCTCCACCATCCTTGGTATCATGAGATGAAGATGATGTTGTGAAAATCTGACCATCCTTGATCTCTACATCCTGTCCAAGTCAATATTTTTGAAGCTCCTTGAGCATTGCATTAGTATCCTCGATACGAGCAATACGCTTAAAAGAGGGTGTTTCCTTGAGAGCCTGATACAGTTTATTGATTGAAAACTTTTGTACCAATTCTTTTCCATTGGAATCCATGAGACTCACGGTATTCTCTTTTTTATTAATTTCTCGCACGAACCAGATATCATTGGTTGTTTGTTTCCCTGTGGTCTGTTCTTCTGACGGCGCAATAAATGCTGTACCTTTAGCAAAACCAAAGGCCTTACCATCTCAATCTAGAAAATTAAGTTTTTCAACAATGTTATTTGCGTCTGCTTCTTGAGCAGCGTAAACCTCTCTCGCATCATAGATCTTCCCGTCTTGTTCAGCCTTATCTTTATCCTTGGTAAGCAATTCATTGAACTCTTCGCTCTTGAGAACTTTTAGATCATCAGCGAATCTGGTGAGGAGCTCAGCCAACTCATCAAATGACCACACAAAATCTTGTTGCTGAATTATTGTTCCATCGACTGTAGCCAATCACTCTATTGTAACTCAGTATCGTGTCTTATCACTCGTCTCGATCGGACTCTCATCTGCTTTCGGATCTTTCTTTATACGAAAGAATTGTGTTCCACTACTTGGATCTCTGAAGCTTACCACACAGTCCTCTGTTCGGAGAGATGCGATGCTCGGAATCTTTGCAGCAAGTCGTCAGACCATCTCTTCGACAAAGGCATCATAGAGATTATAATCTCAATCCTCGATTCATTGCTCCGTCGATTGTTGCTGTTTTTTTCGACGGATGTCTCTGAGAATATCGCTTCCAGTCTCTTCAATTTTAGGAACATCACGAGATATTGAACGAAATACTTCCTTGACCAATTTTCTCTGCTTTTTTTTCTCTTTAAAGACATCGTTCAATCACGCATCTTGGAAATCTCAAACAGCAATCAAATAAGTATCCTCTTGTTGTAATCAACGAAGAAAAGATTGTTGTTGCGCTTTTTCGAGAGTGCCGTAGATATCCTTCATTTCTGTCTCGCAGAATTGCTCTAAATAGGCATCATCAATAAGACTCAATTCATAGGCTGTCTTGATTGATATGGCGACTCCAAGTCCTGAGAGGATTCTTTTTTTCATTTCTACTGGAGCATCCTGATACGCAGAGAGTATCATTTCAATCTCGTCACTTCCAGGAATAATACCGTGTTGTGTGTACTCTCGACACATTCTTTGAAATCGATTTCTTGTGTTAGCATCCTTCAAGTACTTTTCACTTTCTGGGAAGATTTTTTCGAAATCACGAGCCTCGGTAGGACTGAATATGATCCCTGGGAAAGCCCGCTTCATCCATCAACGCATAATAGGAGTACGTGTGGCAGCATCGTTGAGCTGTTCTTGATTATACTGCGCGAGATATCATCTGAGTGTTGCTTCATAATTCTCCTCTTTTTTTATCTGTGGAAAGAGTTCAATAGCTCTATCAAAGGCTCGTTTTCTGGAAAGAACAAGAGCCTTTCCTAATCGCGCTACTCGTTCTTGAATCTCTGTATCAGAAATTTGAGTAGTAATAATCTCGTCTGAAATATCGCCCCAATCTTCAAGATTTTCTTGCCGTAAATCCTTCATATGAGTACGAATTCACTCCGTCATAGAGGAAATCTGGCTCTTATAAGCATCAAACTTCTCTGGATTCATCGGAGATCAGAATTCTCGTATGATTCCTTCTTGGAGAAGACTATAAATATTTTGCTGTTTTGCTGGAGCCTTTTTAGGTGCTTCTTTTCCGTTTGGTAGATTGTTCATGGGGATAATATTATTTACTCCTTGCATTTTACTCAAATTATGGCAAAAACACAAATAAAAAATGGGTTTTTTACTTGCAACTAAAAAATCCATTTTTTAGATGGATTTTTTACAAGGGTTTGATGCTGAATAGAGATATATTGGTGCCAATGAGTGGACTCGAACCACCGACCTCGGGGTTATGAATCCCGTGCTCTCACCGGCTGAGCTACATTGGCATATATCATTCAATATGGTTGCGGAGGTATGAATCGAACATACGACCTCAAGGTTATGAGCCTTGCGAGCTACCACTGCTCTACTCCGCGATATGTTTCTTTGGACTATTTCTTGCCTCACCTCAAGGTTATGAGCCTTATGATGCTCGCTAGACTATACTCCGCAGAATGGTACGTGTGATATATTTGGTTCTTGAGGAGACCTCAAGGTTATTTGCCCTAGTTGCGAGTTAGACTGCTCTACTCCGCGATATGTTTCTTTGGACTATTTCTTGCCTCACCTCAAGGTTATGAGCCTTATGATGCTCGCTAGCTATACTCCGCAGAATGGTACGTGTGATATATTTGGTTCTTGAGGAGACCTCAAGGTTATTTGCCCTAGTTGCGAGTTAGACTGCTCTACTCCGCGATAAACTGAAGCTTTCCAATAAGAAGAACTTGGCAGTATACCCTGCATTCTTTTGGTTTTTATCAGATAATTCTGATAGCAACCCGTACACAGTGACAGGAGAATATAGAAAAACATTCCCCTGTCAAATTTTTGTTTATCCGTACAGCGAAGTTTCGTATTGATTCATAGTGCACTATCTCTGTTTGATATTTCTTCTCCATGCAATAATCTCCACAGCGGCCATACCTGCCTCATAACCCTTATTGTATTCATTGTCAGCACAACGAGCCTGTAAGTGTTCCAATTTTAGTACCGGAAGAACCTCCACAATGATTGGTACATTCTTTTCCATCATCACTTGCCCCAATCATCGCATACATTCATTGGTAATCATTTCAAAATGAAGAGTTTCTCACTTGATAATACCACCAACACAAATAATTGCATCATAGGTTTTCCCTGATGTTTCAATCAGTGTTTTTGCCGCCAATGGAAGCTCCAAAGATCCAGGAAGAATATGATGTTCTATATATTCACACTCAGCCTCGCGGAGAACAAAAGTCGCTTTCTCCACAAGGGAATCAGTAATTTCACTATACCATTTGGCTTGGAGAATCGCCACTCGTGATGATGGAATTTTTGGAAGATTCTGTAAATTGTACGGTGTTTGCATGTTTTATACTGAAGAAGAAGTAAATTTTTGTATATATTTTCCTACCATATCAAATTCAATATTTATCCTATCTCCTTGAGCACACTTTCCTAGATTGGTCCATTGTTGGGTAAGTGGTATCAACGAAACGGAAAGGTATCCCGTACCCAACTCAACGATTGTCAAACTCACGCCATTGAGAGTAATGCTTCCTTTCTCAATGATAAGAGGTGAATACCTCTCCTCAAAAGTTATTCCCAGAATTTTTGATCCATCGTCATGATGGTCTATCAGAGATATCGTACCAACCGTATCAATATGCCCAGTGACAAAGTGACCATCCAAGCGATCCCCTACTCGAATACATCGCTCCACATTAAATACATCGCCGACTCTCTTATGTCAAAAATTTGTCACTCGAAGAGTTTCTTCCATAGCAAAAAATTCGTACTCGTCATTCCCCAATTTTGTAATCGTCATACATGCTCCATCATGAGCAATACTTTGCCCAACGGTTAATGGTTCTGAGAAGGTATTTTCTACCCGGAATATGCCATGATTCACCGAAAGAATCTTGGCGGTATGTTCAATAATTCAGGAAAACATGCTATATCTTTTTAACCCGATTATTGTATTGAAATCTGAATTCTTTCAAGTCTAAGTCACTCACCAAAAGAGAAATTTGCACCTACATCACTCATTCCTCACCCACACCCCCAAGAATACTGGCCGAAAATCAGTCAATATATTTTTTGGTTTCTTGGGCAAGATTCCCAGACCGAGCAATTTTCCCAGAAATATCTGGAAAGTTCTTGGACATTTCTATGAGATCATCTCGACAAATGGTTCATTGTTCACGACCATTCAAGATATTGTGAAACCTCCTATAATGAGCATTAGCATCCAGGAGATGGAGAAACTGCTCACTTTGCTCCTCATAAAATCATCCCCGTTCTTTGTACATATCCCAAAGGAATGGTTTTCATGATTGTAATGCTTGTACATAACTCACTTCTCCACGGATACAGACGATATCTGAGAGCATCATAAGCTCATAAAAACTATCAATACGAAGAAATGGAAGCTTGATAATATTTTCTTCATCTGGCGCTCCATCAGAAAAAATAAATACACTGTCATGTTTGAATGTATTCCAGTCTATTCGGTCAATTGTTGAACCATATATGAACAAAAATATCCAGTGTTTCTTTTCTAGGTCTATTGGGAGATGATTCCTTCTGAGCCATTCTTCTCTCGAAATAGAGGAAAACTCATGTCGCAAGACTCCACCTGTCTTGGGAAATATTGATGGAATAATCTCTATAATTTTCGTACAGTTATTAGACAGTATATGTTCATTTCCATGATATTGTGCCCAAAGAGGATTGAGGGAAACATGGTCAAATCGAAGAATAAGTCGTTTTTTTTCGTCAGGGAACTCTGGAATCGGAAAATGAAATAATGAAAAAATAAGAGTCGATGTCTCTTCTGGGACAAAATCCTGATAATCACTGATTGTATATTTCCCAAGGAGATGCTGATTCTCTGAAAAAAAATCCTGAACCAACTCTCTCCTATCCGTAAATACTCGAAAGGAGAATTGCTCGGGAAATAGCCTATGGTATGAGAATATGAGCTCTGCTGCGAACCCCATATCACCAAAATTATCAATGATGGATACGAGAATATCGATGGAGGTTGGATTATTGGACATGGCTTTGCAATTCTACTGCTTTTTCATAGAATGCAACCATGTTTTCACACGTTACTGGAACCATTCTCGATATTGAGAACTCAAGAATTACCATAGAAATCCGCGGAACTGGATTGGGACTTGAGGTATTTCTCTCTCCTCAAGCCCTTGGACTCTGCACTATCGGTGGCGAAATAAGTATTCCCCTTCACCACCATATCACCGAGGCAGGACAAACGCTTTTTTGATTCCAAGATACGACAGAGCGAGCCATATTCCGAAAGCTCCTTGGGGTAAACGGAGTGGGCGGCAAAACAGCACAAAATATCCTATGACTCGGAACAGAATCCATACTTCGAGCAATCGAGCTCCAAGATGACCGGCTCCTCTCAAGTGTTCCTGGGATTGGGAAAAAGACTGCCCAGAAAATCATCGTTGATCTCAAAGGATCTATCGACTTTTCCTCACTAGAATCAAACAAAAGCATGAGCACAGAAAAGGCTGATCCATCAAATACAAAACTCATATCTTCCCTCGTACAAATGGGATATGAAAAGGCTCGAGTCGAGGAAGTGGTCCACACGCTCGATACCTCGATGAGCCTTGAAGCAAAAACCATAGAAGCTATCAAACAACTCTCGAAATAATGAATCAGTACAAAGTGGCTTTTGATGCATATATGTGAATAAAAGATGCCCTGAATGAGCATGAAAAAATACTGTTTCAGCGTGTGGAGAAATATATTCCCCCCCTCGGAAAGATCCCATGAATAAAAATGATTGCGGTGTGCAATTCTCTCTCGATGTATGCCACTACGAAGGAATCGGACATTGATTTATTTATCATCACCGAGCCACGAATGATTTGGTTCGTTCGATTTTTTGTCACCTTTTCCCTCTGGATACAATGAGTCTGGCGACATGGAGAAGATATTGCTGGAAATTTTTGTCTCTCATTCTTTATTACTACGGAAGCTCAAAATCTCCAAGAGATAGCAATAGAAAATGATATATATCTCTACTATTGGATGTACTATATGAAGCCCATAATAGCCTATTGATCTACCTATGAAGACTTCCTCGAGGCAAATACTTGGGTAACTCTTGATGCATTTCATAAGAAGCAAAATCTGCTCTTCCTCAATCCTATTCATACGTTTCGGAAAATTACCGCCGTGCATCGCTTTCTTGATTCTTGTATCAAATTTTTCCTCAAGAGAAAAACTCTCAGAAGCTACAAGAAATTATATTCTCCCGAAGGAATCATCATCTCTGAGTCAATCCTAAAATTCCATCTTCATGATAAAAGGAAGGAAATTCGGGATGCAATTCTCGAAAAAAACTTTGACAAAAGCTAGCTCTCGTCTATACTGCCCGCACATCTTACGGAGAGATGGCAGAGTGGTTTAATGCAGCAGTCTTGAAAACTGCCGTGCCGCAAGGTACCCAGAGTTCGAATCTCTGTCTCTCCGCCACTTGATACTACTACTGTCTCATTACTGAGGCAGTTTTTTTGTGGTAAAACTGCTCCTATGCCGACAAGGTAGCAGAGTTCGAATCTCTGTCTCTCCGCCACTTGATACTACTA
>JAYRRZ010000107.1:0-42518 GCA_041909865.1 Candidatus Altimarinota bacterium
AGTATATCGAAATTCTCGAAAAAACAAGTCCAAAAAGTTATACCGAAAAATATATCCTGCAATGATATCAGGAAGGGAAGGTGTATATGGTGTAATACTCACTTCTTTTTTTTCATCCTGGGAAGATCTCGTGCGGAGCATAGTTGATTTCCGAACTTTATTGTATTCGAGGTACAGTGACTCCATCCCAACTCCAAGCTTTGCTGCTATTTGCTGAAGATAAAAATCAACCTCAACCTGAGAACGGATCCTCACTATCAGTTCAAAACATTTTTCTATAAGCTTTTTCTTTCCGCTAATCGTATTCATGTCATATTCTCGATATCATTGAGAAAGATAGAATTCAACCGCTGAAAGGGAAGAGTCCTTGAGTTCAAGAAAATTTCCTCAATTCTTGGTGAATTCATCAGGGTCTTTTCCGTTTGGAATAACAATGACTCGTATCTCTATATCCTCATTGAGAAGATTCTCAATCGAAGAAAAGGTTGCCTTCACTCCAGCATCATCACTATCCAAAGAAAGATACACTACCTTTGCGAAACGCTTCAGGATACGAACATGGTCTTTGGTAAGAGCAGTGCCACTTATCCCAACAACATTATCCACTCATGCCTGATGGAGGGCTATGGTATCCATTTGTCCCTCTACGATAAAAACATCCCCGCTTTTTGCTATGGTTTGCTTCGCAAGATGGAACCCATACAGAATCGAGCTCTTATCAAAAATATTTGATGCAGGGGAATTAAGGTACTTCGGAAGAGCATCACCCAGCACTCGACCAGTAAAGGCTACAGTATGCCCCATGGTGTTTGCAATAGGGAAGATAACTCTTCCAAAGAATTTGTCTCGTGTTTCAGACACAAACAATCCAGCATCAATAATAAACTTCGTAGAAAATCATAGCTCCTTAAGATAGAAGAGGAGGTCTCGTGGTGAATGCGAATATCCAAGTTGGAATTTTTTTATCGCTTCATGAGAAATCTTTCTGTTCTCAAGATATGCAAGCGCCTGAGCATTTTCAGGAAGAAACAATGATTGATGGTACCATGTTGTCGCCTCACGATACAGGGCATAAATATCCTCTCATTTTTCTCATCCTTCTCGTGCAAAATCGGTCTTTAGTTCTATTCCAGCTTCCTTGGCAAGAATCTGAACCGCTTCACGAAATTCGATTTTCTCAATTTCCATCAGAAATTTTATTGGACCTCATCACTTCCCACACGAGAAACAATGGGCAATATTTTTCTGAGGAGATACGATAAAAGATGGTGTCTTCTCCTGATGAAATGGGCAGAGTCATTTATAGTTGATTCATGCTTTTTTTGTCTGAACATACCGATTTACGAGATCGAGAATCTGTATACGAGATTCGATGTCTTGAGAGAGGGACATACGAGAGTAGTTATCTCCTACCAAATATTAATTATTTTTTAATAATAAATTCTATATTATCAATATTTGAGGATACTTGTCGGACCCAAAATGGAGAAAAATCAATCTCAACTTCTTTAACATGACCATCATTGAGTAAACGATCGACGGCTTCTTTTTGAGATAATCCAGCGATGATGACTTTCATATGGCGGGTGAGTTCGTTGGTAACATTTTCAAAATCATAGGTAATACTCGTGTTCAATTCCATGGTTACTTTTATACGAGTTCCGTCTTCAGCTCGCGATACAACATTGGTAATATGGAGTGTATCAGGATGGATAGCGAGTTCTTTGTCTGTTCCATGGAGAAGTCCTTCTCGAAAAACATCGGTCAAATAATTGATGGTTGCGGTTCGATCATAGGTCATGGCCGTTACGGTAACCCTTCCTCTGAGTGAGATTTCATTCGCGGTATCTCAGAATTTTTGCCCAGAACTAATATCCATCGTCTCTCCCGTAAAAGAAACCCCCTCGCCCATAAGAAGAGAATAATCTTCTCAGGACTCTTTTTTATTGGAATCTAATTTTTCCTGCAATTCCGCTGTTGCCACGCGAAATAATTGTTCATGAAGAATTTTTTTGAATTTTTCGACCTCAGCCTCGGTGACAATATGAATTCTTGGATCAGCTCAACCAACAAAGGTATCTTTTGCTTTTGCATATACTTTATCTCGGTTGAATTTAAGTCCTGGAATGGATAGATCGGTTCATTTCTGGATATTTCCGCGAATTCCGATAATCTTTCACATCTCGTCATTTGGATCGGCAATAAGCTCTATATCAACCACTCCCATTTCAGTCATTCCACTCTGTGTTCGAGAGGCTGGAACTTTTACCCAATTTTTGGTACGAAATACTTCTCCCTTGTCTGTAATGAGTCGAGTAAATGGCTTCAAAACCTGCTCAACATTCAATTCATTATAAATGGTTGCCACCCCTTCAGCATTGGTAGTTGAATTCGGATCTACCGTATCAAGGGTAAATTGCATCGTATATTCAACAGGAATGGTCATATATCGAAGGGGAAGGATATTTTTCCCATCCAGAATAGAACCAGAAACGGTTGAGTAAATAACATTCGCGCTTACGGGTCGAACGGTTATCTGCGGTGTAATTCGAACATACGTCTTCGATACTGCAAAATGAAAAATAAACAAAAGGAGTGTTACCGAAATAATAAGACCTGATACCATCAGGAATAAATTTGGAGAACTCTTTCTCATGTGAATAATTCTTTCTTTTCTTATCCCTTTTCTTGAGAAAAAGAACAGAATATATTCCCATCATCTCCTCAGCTCATAGAGAAAATATCACCATGCTGATAAATTATGAGCCACTATATTCTTTTGCTCCAATACTTTCTGAAAATCATCATCTCTATTCTCATGAACCAGCTCAGCTTGCAAGCCAATAGAGCGAGCCATAGAAACATGATGCTCATACGCAAATCTCAATATGAGCGAATCGCTATGGAATCGCTTAATAAGTACGAACAAGAAATCTCTCGTAATAGGGAAGCTCGCAACAGAGAGATCAATTTGAAGTACTCATCGATGCACCTTATGCTCATTGGCGATGAGTTTAAGGGCGGTCACTTGAGAAATATTTTCAGGTATTTTTACGATATGTTTATTCATAATTATATAGAACGTAACGAAGTATTCTCACAACAGGATCTTTTTTGACAAGCAACAGCTCTTGAGCTATGAGTGCCAATCCATAGGTTAGCATCTTATCATTATTTTCTGGAGCTTCAATAACATCAATGAGTCTATGTTTCCTGATACCTGGTCAGAATAGGTGAGTAAAAAATTCGGAAAACACTCAAAATGAATGCTTATTCTCAAAAAATCAACCATAACAAAAAATATGTTTTTTCTGAGTTCAGTAATTCTGATTCTCGAAAAATCCGCCCACCGCATCCATCAGATATTCCAGAAACTGACGAATTTCATCATCAATAGAAATAGACACATCTCCTCCACACAATAGGTTTTCTATCTGAATTCATGAAAGCTCTGGATGGGATTCTGCAATAATCTCAGAGAGCATCTCTGATCCAACAGGAAATGTTTCAAAGGAAATAATTCTATTATCATCCACCAAGAGAATCGTCGTGTGAGAGTATCCGATATCAAGAATACAGCCATTTTCATGAGAATATTCAGAGGTCTCAAGCAGTTTTGGGAAAATAAGCGGTGTTGGAACC
Source organism: Candidatus Altimarinota bacterium (assembly GCA_041909865.1). GTDB lineage: Bacteria > Patescibacteriota > Gracilibacteria > BD1-5 > UBA2023 > JABFSX01. The sequence goes on from JAYRRZ010000107.1 coordinate 3,643, forward strand.
AGAGAAATTGTTCGCTTTCCAAGGCGAGAAACAATAGAACGAACAATGTTAAATTCGCTTGCGGAAGAGAATACATTGAGAATAGAAAGTCGAACATATCTTCCCGAGAAGCCTACTGGATTCGTCACTATCTTATCATCAATCACAATATTTATGACCGTACTTGAAACTAATCGGATATCATCATGAGCCAAACCAAATTGTTGCTTACATTTCTTTCTTGCTCGAGCAAATGATTCTGATTCAATCTTCTTAATCATCGTATCGATTTCTTGCATCTGGATAAGCTCTGTCTCATCAGATCGAACATATTGAACCGTGAGTATATCGCTAATAAAACTGCTCGATGAGAACGATACGATGATATCATCTGGGATTTTCTCATATTTCTGAGAAGCCTGAACACATGAACGCTCAATGGTGTCAGTTACTCAGCGCATATCAGTAATAGAACCTGCAATGATATTTTTTCGACTTTGTCGTACGCTTGAGGAAGCAAAAAAAACGATATCCCCCTGATCTATACCATATATTCCTGCTCGTACACGATGTGATCATATATCCACCGCTATAAACTGATTATAGTCATGGATATCTTCAAGATGAAATGCCATAAAAAAAACAAGGAGGAGCAATCCTCAAAAAATACGGCATTATCATACGCATTTCATAGGAAAATCAACTCGTTTTATAAAGTCAAAATATTTGCAAAATATTAAAAAATGCGCTAAAGTAAGAGTATGCCTTCATCTCGGAAATCTCACATTTTTGGAATTTTCTTCTGGGTAGTCATTTTTACGGGCATTATTCTGCTCTACCACTATCTTCTTCGGATAGATTGATGGACTCCAAGATTACTTACCCTTATCGATACAAGCTATCTTATTGCCAGAACGATAGCCTTTGTTGCGATTATTACAAATATTATTAGCCTCTCTTTCCGAGAAATTCGACATTCTGGAGCAATTGAAAATATCTTTGTTCGTCGTTTCCTTCCTATCGGACAATTTCTTGTCGTTGCATCCGCATGGATTGTGTGATTCTTTTATATTTTTGATGCACTCAATATTGATACAAGCAATATTCTGGCCTGAGCATGAATCTGATGAGCCATTCTTGCCCTTGCTGGTAAAGATATCATGACCAACCTTTTTGGTAGCCTCTCGATTCTCTTGAGTAGAACGTTTGATATCGGTGAGTCTATTGCGGTTGGTCGCAAAATATGAGAACGATCCGAATGAATCGTTGAAGAAATTACCCTCAACTATACAAAACTTACCAATATATCTTGAGAAGTGGTCTTTATTCCAAACCGCTTTATCTATACAGAAATTGTTGAAAATCTTTCTCGAAGAAGGTTTTTTGAATACAAGTACTTAATTCCATTCAATAAAAGTGCGTCAAATAGCGATGATATCAAAGAACGACTTCGAATTATCGAATGAAAGATTGATGAATTTAACCCCATATCGATAGAATGGACTGCAGAAAATCCAAATTCCAGTGATTATGTATATAAGGTTTCCGTAAAGCTTCCTGATGAGAATTTGTATTTTGATAATGAGATCCGAGAATTCCTGATTCCATACATATTCTCGAGAAAGGAAAAATAAAGCATTTTGCAAAAATAAAAAACCACCTATACTCATCATGGTGGTTTTTTTCTCCAGAAATACGTTCATTCCGTAATACTTCATATGTCTAATCTTACCTATATTCTCATTTGACTCATTCTTTCCTTTTGAATCACGAGTCTCATAATGCCTTTCGGAATTCGCGCCCTTATCTATGCAAAGATGGGGAAGCAGATACGAAGTGAGTGACTCATAGGAAAAGCTACTGAATTCGCACGAATCCACGAGGGAAAGAAGGGGACACCTACTATGGGCTGAGTTTTTATTTTATTGTCAATTGGAGTTCTTGTGCTCTTTTCTATTGTAGTACAATACATGAGTCCCATTCTTCCTTTTTCTATTAACCATAGTCTCTGGACTCGTGAGGAAACGTATATTGTTATCTTCACCCTCATCAGTGTTGGATGTATTGGTTTTATCGATGATTATCTCAATATCAGAGAAATTGGGAGAACAAAATGACTGTCCGCAAGAATAAAAATGATTCTTCTTGTAACATTTGCGTTTATTGGGGCTTACTGGTTTTATTTTAAGCTTGGGTACAATGAGGTTCATGTTCCATTTGTCGGAGGAGTGAGCATATCTTTTCTCTATATTCCACTGTTTATTCTCATATTTGTTTCATCAGCAAATAGTGTCAATATCACCGATGGACTCGATGGACTGGCTGGATGATTACTCTTCTTTCAGTATGCGGCGTATGGATTTATCACCTACTCGAAGGAACTCTATATTCTTTCTGCGCTCTGTCTCATAATTGCCTGATCCATAATGGCTTTTCTCTGGTTTAATATCCATCCTGCACAGGTCTTTATGGGTGATGTCTGATCTCTTTCGCTCGGAGCAACTTTGGCGGTCATAGCGTTGATGACTGATACCTTGCTAGCGTTTATTGTCATGAGTGGGATATTTATTCTCGAAACACTTTCTGTCATAATGCAGATGCTCTCAAAGAAGTTCCGCAATGGAAAGAAAATTTTCCGAATTGCACCATTTCATCATCATCTCGAAGCAATAGGATGGGAAGAAGAAACGATTGTTATGAAATTCTGGATTCTCTGAATGATTTTAGCAGTAACAGGAGTTATTATTGCTATGATGGGAGCATAGTACCTTTTGTCCAACTTTTGTATACATAGGAAGTAATGATTTTCCGCATCCAGAAGCGGAAACCGCATCCAGAAGCGAAAGTTACAAATGCTCAGATTTTGGCTATAGGAAGGGAACAAATATTATATTGACAACTGATAATCAGAGAAAATCCAGAAAAAAATATTGCATTTCTTTTCCCCTTGCCTATAATCGGAACTGTCCTTTATTTCTTAACTTTTTCTCACTTATGAAAAAGCAGGACTTTATCAAGTCAGTTGCAGCTAAAGCTGGTCTCAGTCAAGATGCTGTAACAAAAGCTCTCGGTGCTATGATCGAGGTTGTTACTAAGTCACTCAAGAAGGGTGAGGAAGTAAACGTTACTGGTTTTGGTGCATGGAAGGTTTCACAACGTGCAGCTCGCAACGGTGTAAACCCTAAGACAGGTGCTAAGATTAAAATCCCAGCTATGAAGACTCCAGTTTTCCGCGCTGGTAAGACTCTTAAGGAGGCTGTTCGCTAGTTTTTCTCTAAAATACCACCGAAAGGTGGTATTTTTTTGTTTTTTTACAGAATGTATGCTATTATACTTACAACTGCAACATCGTATCCATGTATCACACTTTTGACATCACTCATCAATCATACGAAGAAGCACTTGAAGAATTCAAAAAGACTCTCAGGAACGAGGAAACTAGCTCCTGGAGAATTGACTTCATTGCTGATCATGCCCAATCACGAGTAATACGCGATATTGTTGGGAGTATTTTTGATTATTATCAGCTTGTAACTCCATGGAAAGGGCGTTTCACTTTAGTGACTGATGAACTTGTGAACAATGCAATCGAACATGGAAGCAAGTCAGGAGACAAGAATTATTGCAACATTAATATTCGTCAGGATAGCGTATTATTTCATATTAGTATCGAGATTCATGACCCAGGACATGGCGATGGAGTAAAAGATCCTGAAACGCTCAATGAGATTAGAGAAGAAAAGCTTAAAAAAGATCAGATGGATCTTGGGAAAAGGGGACGATGACTCTTTATTATTACTGAAAGAATTGTAGACAAACTTACGTTTGAATCGAGTCCGCTTGGGGGAATTATGGTAAAAATAGAAAAAATTATCCCTCTTCCTCGAAGATAATTTTTGCATATCAAAAGAAATACATACAATAAGATCCATGATTCCATTTCACAAAATATATTCATGGCTTTTTAAGTCATTCAAAATATCATGAGAAACCGAACTCATCGATAAGCTCATCTCAGAATGATATTCAAAAATGATGATTGTTAAGCGATCATGGATTTATGCGCTCTTTATTCTCTGGATTCCAGTACTCATACTTATACTCTCATGAGCAAGCATGTACGTAGCTCATATGAGTGTTCAGATAGCATATATCCAGTATACAATTATTGGGGGGAATCTTCTCATGTCGATAATATTGGTAGTTTCTTCATGGAATTATATTCGCCACTTTCGAGAAATTCAAAGTACTGCAGTGATAACAGATAATCCAGAACAACTTCGGAACGATCTGAATTTATGAGATCAGTATTTTATTAGCTTCTTCAATGCTTCCATCACGAACCAGTTTATACTTTTTATAACCATAATAGGGGAGATAGTTCTTGTTGTCCTCTTCCAGAAACAGCTCGGGAATCATTTCTGGATACTCACTCTCGATACTATTATCATGATAAGTGAGATCGTATTCCTAAAAATGTATAGAAAGCGAATGATGGATCTTGAGATGGACTACAATGTAATCGTGCCAGGGAAAATATTTTTTGTCAATCAATCTTGAGTACTCTCCAGTATTCAGACTATTGAGAGTAATAAGATTAAGACGGTTCGATCAAGTTTCCCAAGTAAGATTTCCAGCTTTTTTAATTATGGAAATGTGGACGTTCTTACAGAAGGAGACTCTCAGGCAATGCTCTGAACTATGAGTATGTATTACGTCACTGATCCTGATGGCGTTGTGACCAATATCCAATCCCTCCTCGATGAAGAACAAGCAGGAACTCGACAAGAAAAAACAAGAGCACCAATAGCTCCAACAAGAATGTCCCCAACAAGGGAAGAGCTAAAAAATATCGGCGTCAAAGAACACTCCTATGATACAAGGAGCAAAATACGGGATGTGTTACAATAATTGAGAAGTACGTTATACAATCCAATTCCCATTTTCGAAGACTTTTTTATCTCCAATATACATAGAATCGAGCGCAATAAATATATCAATATGAAATCGTTGAACTTCCGTTTTTGGGAGTTTTTTCCCGTAGAGTCCATGTTTTTTCCCCATAGAAAGATGTATCCCTATTTTTCTTTCATGAAAATTAATATCCGAAAGATGAAACTCCGTAGAAATAGCGGTATTAAGACCCATACCAAGTTCCCGAATGAGCACCTCATGATTCTCATTTTCATAGATCATCGAGAATATTTTTTGAAAATCAGCAGGGAAGTGCTCTCTGGGTAATACTCGTCCATTCTCGATTTCGAGAAGAAATGGATCACAAACACGAATCCCAAAATCATCGCCAGGATAGGTGTCAATCAGGCATTTTCCATGGACACTCTGGAGATCGAGTGCTTCAGTAAGAACCTCTCAGACTGGAAATGTTCCTCACTTATTCTCAACCTGAGAATAATCACCAGTATTTCAAAGAACTCTATCTACTGGACCAAAGAATAATTCTGAGCCATCAATGGATACAATCCTCGTTTCTTTTGCTTTGGAAAATAACTCCGAAAATACTCCAAGAAGTCGAACATACTCAGGAGTTTGATATTGGAGACACTGAGCAAAAGTATCAAATTCTGATTCTTTGATATATGCAAGATGGTTATGTTCGATAACATGAATCCCTCGATGAAATAATTCCAACCGAATGCGAAAAGTTGATAGCCGAAAATTTGCTGATTGTACCAATACCACAATGGATCATTGTGGTAGAGAAATGAGATCATTTTTTATTGATTCGACCTGTGGGTCAATACTATCTTCTCACGTATTTTCTGATCATAGAGAGGTTTCTGATGATACCTTTACATCAAATTGCTCATGATGACTGAGTCCGACACGCTTGTTTTCATCGATATTATGGAGTGTCGCGATACGATTTTGCTGAATCAGATGCGGATTATCAGGATTTATCAGACCGCCACGATAGAGCGGCTGAGGAGGATTTTTAAATTCTCGGATAATGGTAGAAGAGGGGAGTATCGAGATATAGGCTTCTGAAAGCAGTTTCGCAAGAGGAGATTCGGTATCATAGAGAAAATAGAGATTCTGATCAGAATATTCCATATTTTTATACAGAATATCATGGCAGGCTTGTTCAAGTTGATTCATATATGTATAGTAATATTTTGAGCAGAATCCGAGAAATCCGAAATCAAGAATCTTGCTCGTTAAAATTATGTATGCATAAGTGTATGGAATATCATAAAAAGGCAAATATACATTATGAGAATAATTCTCATTTAATAGAGCCTGCTTGCGTATGAGAAAGATGGGGGGTAAAAAAACGACTTCAAATTTTGCATTTTGACGCGTTTTTGTATCGATTCAGGTATGTAGTATCGTTTTTACTTCTTTTTTTATGAGTTTTGATAACCAAACGGAGGGAGGAAAGAAAATTTTCTTTCTTATCCGAGCAATTGTAGGCTTCTAGGAATAATTTTCTATCGACGAAGTTTTCGTAAAAATTGTAATGTTTCTGAATTGAATAAAAAACTTGTAATCTCAACAGAAAAACCTATAATACTTCACATAAGTTACATTATGTGAAGTATTATATCTTGTAACGATTATAATCTTCATCAATCAACATGAACCTTTTCGAAAATAAATAAAACGCAATTTGTCCAAGCCCGAATTCGCAAATGTATTATTTTGTTATCTCAATGCATATGCCTCCCTTCCAGGATTGCTTTGCAAAAAAATTGTTGCCACACGGGAATTATTTCTATATAATAATCTTTTGTTAAAGAATTGGAATTTATAGGAAGAAATCATACTGATTTATCCGCATTCATAAGAAGATCTGTTATGATAGTAAATCCCTGACTACAAATTGTATCTATCTGTCTATTTTTCTCACATTGATAACGCTCGTCTATAGGGAAAATAGACGAGTTTCTAATCCAAAACTTCCACTCAGGTAAGTTATTCGTATCCATGTTCTCAATTACTGCCTGAAAACGACAACTCACACTTAAAATACGATGAAGGTATTCTGACGATTCCTTACAATCCCCTGAAGTAGAATTTGTATTTCATGTATTCGCAGTATTTAATCAACTCATAAAAACATTGTATACCATTAATTAATAACGTCAAGATTATTTACTCTATCATGCTCATCATCCCTTACCTCGACAACTTCCTCATCTACCTCCGACTCCACAAAGGTCGATCACTCAAAACACTGGAACAATACGCCTTTCATATCTGGCGTTTTATCAAGTGGATTGAACCAAGATGAACAAAAAATCTCCCAAAATGAGTGGATCATCACATTTTCCTCCCACAGAGTGGCATAGAAAATAGCGAGAGACGGGCCATAATCAGAGAAATACAATCCCTCTTCCCTCTCGAGATTGAATCCATAAAAAAAGATGACATCGACGCATGGCGACTTGATCTCGCAGACTCGGGACTCTCGATCAAAACCGTCAATGCCCATATCATTACACTCCGAAGCTGGTTCAAATACCTCAAGAAAGAGTGAATTGCCTCCATCGACCCAACAGCACTTGATCTCATGCGAGCCCCCGATCGTGAAGTAACCTTTCTCACGAATGAAGAAATTATGAGATATTTTGAAGCTATCAATCAGGATGATATCCAGTGAATTCGTGATTACGCTATATCTGAATGTATCTATTCTACTGGACTCCGCATCTCTGAACTCACCAACCTGAATCGGAGTGACGTCAACCTCGAAACGATGGAATTTGCTGTCCGAGGAAAATGAAACAAACTCAGAACCGTATACCTCACAGAACATGCTCGCGATGCAATAACAAAGTATCTTGAAACACGGGGTGATAGTTTTTCTCCCCTATTTATCCGACACAATTTCTCGATAGAAAACATCAACTCTTCCCTTCTCGATGATGAAAAAGTCCGACTTACTCGATTTTTTATCACAAATATGGTAAAAGACTATGGAATCAAGGCGGGAATACTCAAGAATCTGCATGCACATACACTCCGTCATAGTTTTGCAACAACTTTATTGACAAACGGTGCCGACATACGTATAATACAAGAGCTTCTTGGTCACGCCTCGATAACCACGACGCAGGTATATACCCACGTCACCAATCCAAAACTCAAGGAGGCACACAAGAAGTTTCATAAATAATGTTTATTCTTTTAATTTTTTCTTACTATGGAACGCTTAACTATGGCAGAGATTGCGCAGGAGGCCTGATTGACCGTATGAAAGGATGTTTGGATGAATGTGAATACGAGTCATCTAGATTTTACAACGCCACGGGCACGTGAATTGTATTTCACTACTCGAAATCGTATATACGCATCATTGGGCAACTAAATAAAAAAAGAGTCACCCCTTGGTGACTCTTGTTTATCCTAGATCTTTTGAATTACTGATAATATAGCCTTTCTCTCACCATCAGTAAACCGCCTCCATTCCCCTTCTGCAAGATCTCCAAGATAGATATTCTCCACACGAATACGCTTGAGCTTCTTTACATCATGCTCAACAGCGGTTACCATACGACGGATTTGACGATTCTTCCCTTCTCTGATAGTGATAGAGAACTTCGAAGATGATAACCGAGTGATGTTACAAGGTTTAGTTTTGTAAGTCTTGGTTATGACGGTATCAACTCCCTTTATTGTGCGGATAATACGATTACGCGACCCATTATCCTTGAGTTCTATCCGGACTCATCTTGCCATCTTCTCGAGGGCTTCATCATCAATCTTTCCATACACTTCAACCACATATTCTTTCTCATGTTCATATCGAGGATGCATGAGATAGTTCGAGAGACGACCGTCATTAGTGAGGATGATAAGTCCAGTAGTTTCTTTATCCAGCCTCCCTATTGGGAATACTCTCTCAGGTATAGTAACGATATCCAAGATTCATTTCTCATCTTCTTTACCCGAAAGACAAGTAGTAACTACTCCGCGTGGCTTGTTGAAAACATAATACACCAGATTATCCTGTTCATCGATAATGTGGTCATCCACTTTTATTATATCTTTTTCTGGATCAATCACCTGTCCAATATGTGCCACGATATCATTTACCATAACGAGTCACTGTTCAATATATTCCTCTGCCTTTCGGCGGGAACAGACTCAGGATTGAGAGAGGAATTTTTGGAGTTTCATAAGCAAGTGAAGTGAGAGATAAAAGAAAGCTTGTTTTCTTTTATCCGAGGGAACGCTGCGTCCAGAAGATCAAAAATCGGGGAACATTCCCGAAACTCTTCGAGTTTAGATCTTGTTCTGAATTTCTCATCTCCTGATAGAACAAAGATAGTGAAATATTGCAAAATCACAAATTTACTTTGACAAAATATTGTTACACTATCAGGCTTCTTGTCATATTTTCCCGTATGACTCGCAAGCCTTATTGAGAAAAATCCTCAACAATACTTGAGTTGTATATCATGAGGGAATTATGGAACAACGAGAAAGTTGGATTCTCCTTGATATAAGAAAACCTATGTCGTACAGCCAGATGACCTCATACTGGTAAATGGGAGTCCTTACCACTCAAACAGAAACTAAGGAAATGCGGAAAAACTCACACAACAAGACTAAATATTCAAGAAACACCCTCCACCCTCTCGCTTGATTACTTCAAGCAAGTGTTGATACAAGAGAGTAAAACCCCTATCACGAGCAAAGGCACGGAGACGATTTGCGGAGCGTATATACCGATAAGAAACCAACTCTCAGAGACTTTCACGCGAAAGTTTCTTTTCATACTTTCTCACAAATTTCTCAATAAGCTCCTCTGGGAGACCTATTCCATGAGTCTTGATAGATCAAGTATCGAGAATGGCTCATTCGAGAGAGAGAATATCAATCTGTGCGGAAGAAAATATTCACTTCTGACTATGCTTCTGGAGGATACGGAACAGGTTTTTGTATCACTTTTTCTCTCATGCTTGGAGAGAGCGAAAGTGAACCTCTCTTCCATCCCACAAACGAATTCTCTTCGATAGAGATGATGTGTAGAGGATAAGAACTTCTGGGATAGAATAATTCTGAAGATGGTACTCCATACTCTTCTCTCCAGCAACGATGGCACCAGATGGCGCATGGAGTTCGATAAGCTGTTCCACACTTTCCCAGTATACCCGATCCAGATCCTGGATATCCTCTCCAACAACATAGATATCACGTGACAATGCTGATAAGATTCACTTATATTTTGCCTGAGAGATCGCATATGTGAGACGACTTCTACTACCACCAGATAATTCCCAGAGCCGAAAAATAGCATCTTTTGTCAGTATCTTTCCAATTCTTTGATACAACTTATTCACAAAAATGTGAAAAACATTAACCTTTAATTCATTCATAAAATAAGTATATTCATACTATATGATTTTGCAAATATTTACTATATGTTTTTGTAAGATATAAACACGGAACAAATGAAGAAGAAATACTATTATTTTAACTCGGCTTAAATATCTATCGATAGAATATTCACGTACTCATTCGGAAAGTATCACGTCGATAAATCGCAAGACAAGAAATAATTACCTACGTCATGCGTTGACACACTAAAGAATGGACTACACACAAATACATACATGAGCTCAATCTATGTATCAATACAGGATTACTTATCCTACTTACCCATTAATCTCTATAAATATATGAATACCCTTACAAAATGACTCATCATCGGCCTTGCTACTATCAGTGTATCCTGAATTGCCCTCCTTGGGACAGGGATGTATGCTGCGAGCACCGGAAAAACCGTAAATACCCATAACCAAAACTCAAAGATGGAGATGAGAGGAGGAATGCGCGGTGAGAATATGATCAATTCCCTCTCAGGAAAAGTATCTATAGAAGCACTTACCGCACTCCAGACACTTATGAACAAACACAAAGCAGAGATGGATACTATGCAATCAAATGGGGTACAACCAACGCAGGTGGAAATAAAGACAACGATGGAAACATTCAAGGCCGAGATGAATGCGCTCTATACGAAGTATCCAGAACTAAAGACTACCATGGCAGGTTTTCCTCAAGGTAGAAAGGATGGAAAGCATGGAATAGGACAACAGGATGAGATGAACGCTCTTCTTGCTGGAGTATCTGATGCTTATAAGACTGCCATAGAGAACATCCATACGGAATATCGTGGAAAAATGGATGCTCTCAGAACAGAAGAAAAAACAAAACTTGATGGCATCATCGCAAAATATCCCGAAATCAAAACAAAACTTGATGCTCTGGAAAAAAACCGTCCAGGGATGGGGCAATGAAATGGAATGCATACATTACTGAGGCATCAAGGAAAATAACAGGCACTCCAGATGGCAAGATACGAAAAGAATCTTCAGAAATGAGGATTCTTTTTTTAAAGTTTCCTTAAATTTGCAAGATACAATTTCACTCATACAATACAACATAATCCATATTCACTATGAAACTACTCATTATCGAAGATCATCCGAAGATTCGAGAAAATCTCATTGAATTTTTTGAACTCAAAGGCCATACTGCCGAATGAGCTATTCATGGCCAAGAAGCTATGAGTCTTCTACATGGAAACTATGATGTCATCATTCTTGATATGAATATGCCCATTATGGATGGAAAAACTTTTATACAAACGATACGAGAGCGATGATTCAATGCTCCAGTACTTGTGCTCACATCAAACTCTCTTATCGATGACAAAATTACTATGTTCGACCTTGGAGCTGACGACTACGTAACAAAGCCCTTTGACATGCGAGAAATAGAAGCCCGTACCATTGCTCTCTTCAAGAGAAAAGATAAGATTCTCGAAGAGATTATTCACTTTGATACTTACACAATTGAGGTCTGAAAAAAGGTCCTAAAAAAATGAACCCTTGTAATGGAACTATCAAATAAAGAATATGGCATTATAGAATACCTCGCAAGAAATAAGTGATATCCGAAGAGTAAAGCAGATATTCTCGAGGCTGTATGGGGAATGCGTGAGGCAGAACTAGCTATGGATAGCATAACACTAGAAGCTCATATATCGAACCTTCGGAAAAAACTCGGAAAACATACCATCGAGACAATGAAATGAATTGGATACCTCATTCCATAAATACTCCCACATTATGAAAATACTCTCAACAGAAAGAAAGCTTGCCCTCAAGATTAGTCTCATTGCCTTCCTAGTTCTAATATTTATTATGGGGGGAGTTATTGTATCGAGTTTTGCATATGGATGGAATCGGGCATTCGATGAATTCAATAGAGAGCAACGTATGCTTGACGAGAAGCATATTGCAAATGAGATTCTCTCCGAAAAGATTATCAATATAAAAACAGATGAACTCGCTTGAACGTGACATGAAAAAAAGCTATTTCCTTGAATCTGACCAAGAAAGTGACCACGAGATATTATTATATACGATAAAAATAGAACTATTCTTAGAAACGAAGTTCTAGAAATGACGGACAACCTACAAGAAGCCCTTTTTTCCATACCAGAAAACAAACTAGAAAATCTCATCCTCTGAGATAGGCACTTTCTTACGGTAAAAAAAGAGATTGGTTCCTATACAATTTTCTTGCTGCATGATATCAAACCAATTATGGAGTACTATGAGAATCTTATAACTATCGCGCTTATTGGTTCGATTATTGGATTTCTGATAATCTTCATCATGGCAAATCATCTCGCAAAAATCACCATAGAGCCAATCAGAGAACACAATAAAGAATTGGGATCATATAGTCATAATGTTGCTCATGAACTCAGAACTCCTCTCACCGTGATACGACAGAATCTAGAACTCCTCCAAATCAAACCAACAGAAAAACTGATCCATTCAACTGACGAAGAAATAACATGAATGGAACAAATCATCGAAACCCTGCTATTCTTGGCAAAACCAAAAGCACAATGACTCAAGAGTGAAATAATAGAGCTACCTCATTTTTTAAGAGAGATATTGGAGCCATATAAAAAGGATATTCATTATATCGAACCGAAAAAAACACTAAAAAAATCCCTTCACAAAGAACTCCTCAAGAGAGTAATAGATAATTTGGTTCAGAATGCTCTAAAGTATAAAAAAGATTGACTCGTTGAAGTAAGGTTCACGAACGATACTCTCTCGATAAAAAATAGCATCGAGAGGAATTTTACCGAGAAAGAGCTATCAGAAGTTACAAAAGCATTTTATCAGGCTGATACCTCTCGAAGTTCTTCTGGATACTGACTCTGACTTGCACTCGTAAAAAAGATAGTAGAACTCGAGTGATGGAAGATGAATATACGGACTATTAAACAAGAATTCATAGTAGATATAACCTTCTCGTTGTAGAAATATTGACAAAATATCGATTTTACTATAATATCCTCTTATACTTTTATAATCAAAATATATGTCAGGAGGAAACGGGCATTCTGAGGGCGGCGGGGGTGATAAAAAATGATGGGCTGATACAATCTTAGACTTACCAGCAACTATTGTTCATACATCACTTAGTCAGGCTGCTTCAGCCATGGGACAAGTGGCAACCGCTGTATCACGAATCCTCTCAGGATTATTCATGATCTGAGGTGGAGGTGGCGGCTCTGGTGCTCACGCTCATCAACATCATTAAACGAATCAAAAAAACTTCAGAAAATTCCTGAAGTTTTTTTTATAGTCCGTAGACTCGTTTGGAGTTTGCATAGACCGTGTGCTCTATCAATTCTGCTGGTTCATCACGGAGATCACAGAGCTTCTCGAGCACATATCGGACATTGGCAGGTTCATTGACCGTTCCACGAACTGGCTGTGGAGAGAGAAATGGAGTATCCGTCTCAACGAGTATTCGTTCAAGTGGGAGATATTTTGCAGCCTCCTGAATAGCATTAGACTTTGGGTAGGTGATTATCCCAGAAAAGCTAAAATACACTTCTGGGACTATATCGAGAATCTCCTGAGCAAGGAGAAGATTCTCAGAATAACAATGCATAATGATATTGTTGAGTCTATTCTCTCGAATAAAATCGAGTGTCTCATCTCGAGCATCGCGAGAATGGATAATAAGTGGAAGTGCGTAGTGTCTTGCGAGTTCTGACTGAAGTTTCCATGATATTCTCTGACGTTCTCTGTCTCACAATGAATCATCCGGAAGATAGTGAAAATCCAAACCCGTTTCACCAATACCTACAACATAGTCTCTATTTTCCTGAATCATTCTATCAATATTTTTTATCATATTCTCGATGTATGATATATCATACTTATCACACTCATTGGGATGAATACCAACTGTTGCCCTGAAAACATCTGGATATCCCCGAGCAAGGTCTATTGCCTGCTGTGAAGAATCCATATCACATCCGATCTGGATAGCATGGGTGACAGCATATCCTCTCATACTATCAATAACCTCATGAACTCGTGGATATATCATATCCCAATAACAATGTGAGTGCGTATCAATAAGCATTATTTTGTAGGAAGGGTTATTTCCCAGGTCTTTCCTGCTCAATCCATATAGACTGGACTTCAATCCAGATCAAAATATAACGTCTTAATAGAAATACCCTTCTTTAAAACATAATTCTCTCCCGTACCCCGATTGAGAAAAACGAGAACCGACTCATTGAGTGGGAAATTGGATAATTCAAGACGCTTCTTGTCTGTCTGGTCGATATATCCAATCCGGATTGTTGAGGAAATATCAAGAAAATCTGTAAACCGAGGATTCTGGATAATACTGTCTCCATCATACAGGTATGCTCATGAGGCGGTTTGAATCTTCCATATCATAGTATCAAACTGAACCAGTGAATTCGGGAGTACTGGCAATTCCACCTCAGCATCCATCTTTGTCGAGATTGCTAACGTTCTTCCATCCAAGAAAGTGAGGAGAAAATACTGTCTTGTTATATCAATACCAACTCGCTCAATATTATTAGGAATATCTCGAATGGAGATAAACTTCTCTGGAAATATGAGTCAAAGCTGGTAAGAGTCCCCTATCTTTCGAAGCGCATATATCTGAGTAGGAGAAGCTGCTCAAACAAGAAAAAATGTTCCTGATAATGTTATGTTTGCATTATCAACCAGAGAAATCGCGAGATTATCATCAACCAAAATACCTCCAGTACTCTCATGCGTTATTAATTCAGGCTTGAGTGTATACACAATATTTTTCGTTTCGCCAGGCGCAATCATCTGAACATCAGAAACAGGTATCATTCCTGGGCTTTTAAGGAGGATTTCATACTCAACGGGCGGTATAGAAGAAAAATCGCATATTTCAAGACATTCCTTCTTATACACTAGGAACTTATCAGCAAGAGGAAGAGCGCTACTTGAGATGGTTCCTCGGAGTTCTACGTAAAATGCTGATGATAAATTGGTCTCTATATGAAGATTGGATGTTTGCTTGGAAAAGAAGTACCAATATAAAAATGATGGTACTCAAAGAAGAATCAAGAGAATAACAAAGGCTAATACTCGTGCTCGCATAAAACTTGAGAAAAAGAGTAAAATAAGTATATAGAGAAAGGAAGAAATCCGAAAAGTTTTGTTCCTCAATTTCTAAACTTCAATTATTGTTATGTTTATTTGCTCGAACTGTCATGTCACATTCCCAAAATGGTCAGGAAAGTGTTTGAACTGTGGAACATGGAATAGTCTCGTAGAATCCTCTGATGAACCAAAGAAGAAGGGATGAATCCAAAAATGAAGAATTCAGGATGTTCAAAAAATACAGACTCCAAGTCAATGAGCCGAAGACAAGATACCAAGCCTCAGCCAAGAACTTGACTGAGTTCTTGATGGTTGACTCACTCCAGGATCACTCATACTCCTCTCTGGTGAGCCAGGAATCGGAAAGTCCACCCTTGCACTCCAAATGAGCGAATGGTATGGAAAAAAATGAAAAGAAGTACTCTATGTCTCTTGAGAGGAAAATATTGGACAAATCAGCAATCGAGCTCATAGGCTCAATGTACAGAGTGAATCAATATCCCTTTTATCAGAATCAAATTTTGATAGTATTAGCGCCACTATCGAGTTCTCGTCAGCAGAAATTATTATCATTGATTCCATTTCAGTACTTTCTTCTGTCTCTATGGAATGAAGCCCTGGGAGCATCAATCAGATTCGTGCCATGACGGAAATATGTATGAACCTAGCAAAAAGGACCGGAAAATCCATCCTTCTCATCGGTCATGTAACAAAAGATGGGAGCATCTCTGGCCCAAAATCACTCGAACATCTCGTGGACGTGGTTCTCTTTCTGGAGTGAGTCCGAACAGAGAACTACCGAATTCTTAGAGCCCTCAAGAATCGGTTCTGAACAACAGATAATGTTGGACTCTTCAGGATGTTGTGAGATGGACTCCAAGACCTCTCGAATCCTGGGATGGAATTTATCGATGAAAACACTAATCACCTTCCAGGAAGTGCACTCACACTCACTATCGAATGAAATCGTCCAATACTCATAGAAATCGAAGCACTTACTACCTATACCAAGTTCGGCTATCCAAAAAGATCTGCCCGAGGAATTGGATGAGGAAAACTTGATCTCCTCATTGCGGTAATGTCTCGATTCACCGACACAAAACTCGAGAATTTTGATGCCTATATCAATGTAGCAAGGTGACTCAGTATCAGTGAACCGTGAGTGGATCTTGCATGTATTGCTGCCATGATGAGCTCAAAGAGAAATATCTCCCTCGGAAGAACCATCTTTCTCTGAGAAGTATCCCTTACTTGAGTCGTGAAAAATACCTTTCTTATGGAAAAGCGACTAAAAGAAGCTCACAAGCTCTGATTTACTCATGCCTATATCCCCGAATGATATGATGGAAGTATCCCCCCAGGCATGGAATGCAAAAAAATTAGAAAAGTTTCTGAACTCCTCGCCTCATAACACAACCAACCGCTCATAAATAATCCCCTCAAAAATTGGAGGGGATTATTTTTTATGACGGAGTGGAAGTTTCTGGAGAAGGCACTGGTTTCTTTGTTGTCTTCCGTGGTGTAGGAGCCTTTTTTGGAGCAGGAACTTTTGGAGGAGTCGCTGCTACTTTTGTTGCAGGTTTTTTTACAGGAGTCTTTTTTTCTGCCACAGCCTCAACCTTCGAAACAGTTTTTGTGGTCTTTGGTACTGTTTTTGGAGCCGCCACAGAAACCTCATTTTTCTTCTTTGCTGTTGGAGTTTTTGTGACTGGTTTCTTGGTAGGTTTCTCTACTACTGGTGCTGTTACTGGCTTTTTCTTTTTTGCTGGAACTGCCCCTTTCTTCAAGAGAGCCCGCTGTGCCTTTTCAAGAGCGGCAATCTCATCATCCAGTTCATCTTCCAGATCTTCGATGGTATTATCTCGTCTTCTGATAAGAATCCAAGCAAAGAAAATAACACCAACAATAATAAGAATCATACCCCAGTTGATAGTCTTAGCAATATAATTGTAGGAGATATCAAGTGGGAGCTCTCGAGTAACCACCTCATTCGCGCCTGTTTGTGGATTATTGTAAGAAAACTCAACCTTTGCAGTAAGATTTCTTGTTGTGTTACGCACAGAAAGCTTCTCCCAAGGATAAAGAACCTGAATATCACCGCCCGACTGACGAGCAAAATAATCACTTGGACTCTCAAAGGCGATAATCGCATTTCCTGAATCATCTACATCCTTGGTAGCAAACCCAAGCCAATCAATCTTAAAAACACGCTCTGAGTCTGGTAGTACATTGCCACCCTCATCATTGATAGGGAGATAATCAACGATACGTTCCCCCTTAAATACTCCATTTTCATCAACAATTGATTCCTTTCCGATATTCTTCAACATTACCTCCTGATCATAGATATAGATCTTTCCTGTTGGCTTGATATGAATATTCCCATCATTCTGTACTGGAATATTGAGAGTGACTTGAAAATTGGTTTTTGAGAGGGTTGGACGTTCCCAATGTGGATTGAGCTCACGAACCACATCGGTCCATGCGTTCATATCTTTGAAGTTTCTTTTCAAACGATCCCAGATATTTGGGGCACTATTAAACTCGGGAATATCAATAAGGATATCTCCCAAATCCGTCTTTACCACAATATCCCCAGGAACCTTTATGAGATAGAGCATACCAATACGACGAACCATATTGACCGCATTTCCATTGGAACCTTGACCAGGATTATTGAAAAATATTGCCCCATAGTGTCCACCTGGAGTGGCATTAGGTGGAACTGTTACGGTATAGGTAACAACTTTTTCTGACCTTGCAGGAACCGTAAATCTATCAGAACCCTCCACTCGTATCCACGTAGAGGCATTGTCAGGAGTAACATTCGCTCAGGTTCCAGCAAGAGCTCGACATTTTGGAGTTCCGCTCTTCCCTGTCTGAACACAATCTTCAGTAGTAATATAGATAAGCGTTGGCGCTCCTCCATTATTGTAGTATTTGACTGTTCTCTGTATCGTTGTCCCTGGAGGGGCGGTGAATTCATCACGAATCGGAGAAATCCCCATATCAATACGACCTTCCACTGCATGAACAATCGGAGAAAATACAAAAAGACCAACCAAAAGAAAAAGGAAATACTTTTTCATAAGAAAAATACTAAGAATAATACGAAGATTTTATGAACTGAAAGCAAAAAAGCAAAAAGTCCTCCCAACCTCGGGAAGACTTTTTAACTATGTATCGTATAGATTAGAAGTTACCAGTAACGGTTACTACAACAACGTCACTATAAGAACCTGCAGGAGTCTGAATATCTGGCTTCGCAGATACAGTAAATGTAAGATCATCTACATTATTGAGCGCCTGTGGCTTATTGGAAGTATAGAGCGTATGAGCTGTTGTATTGTCATTTACCTCAGTCGAAAGTGATGCTGATTGAGAAAATGATGAGTATGCTGAATCTTCAGCAGCATTGAGTGCTGAAGTAAAGCGATAGCTATCAGCTACCTCATCAGCAGTAAGGCTGTTGATAAACACGGTAGCATTTGAAACATTCTTGAGACCACCGTTGCTAGATCGAGCGGTAACTGATGAGCCATTGGTAGCATTCGTTCCAACCTCTATATCAACTGCTCCACTTGAATACGATGCACTTGTGAGATTTCCGAGAGCAATAGTACCACTACCAGAGATCACCATATTGAGAGTCGGTTGCACTGTTGCAGTCACGAGGAGACCATTTACAGCACCAGTAGCAGATCCAGGGAAATTATCATCCCATACCACATTGGTTGAGAGAGCTCCACTTCCGACAACACTACCTGAACCGATATTTGTCGCTGCATGAACTGCGGTAGTGAGCATCATACCAGCAACAATCGTTCCTGAAAGGAACTTACGAGTATTTGTATGCATATGTGTATTGGTTAAAAAGTAATATGCAAGAGAATAATATCACTATTTTTAGTATTTGTCAAAAAAACCACAGCTTTTGCTATGATTTATTATTTGTCAAAAAATTTTCTTAGAGAATCTTGTCTACTACTTCCTCTTTGAGGTATTTGGTAATGTCGCGATATTCGATATTTCCGTTTATCTCAAATACATTACTTTTTTCTTCCTTCTGGAATACCTCCTTATATGTCTTTATGATTTGATCCTGAGTCTTCTGAACAAATATCTTCTTGTCATGACGAGTCATTTTCTTTCCATCTGGAGCATAGACAATAGTGTTGATAAAATGAAGAGTCAGAAGGGTTCCTTCTGCCGCCTTCTTTTTTGGCACTCCTTGCTTCTTGCGTTCGGAAGTAATACGTTTGTGGAGACGCTTGAGTGATTCTTCTGTTTCGATAGCAATATGGACTGTGAGAGCATGATCAAAGAGTTCTTTGTAGATGGTATTTCTCCACCAGAGGAGTCCTGTTCGGAGTTGAACATCCGACATACCGATAATTAGACCTCGAACAATGAGCGAGTGAATGCCTCGATCCATGATAACGATATGATTATTCTTGAGTGCTGGGATAATCTCTCGTTCGATACGATAGAGGAGATCCGCTGACTGGAGAAAGAGATTGGTCTCAGGGAGAACACGCATATCCACTTTCTTTTGTGCTTCATTCTGCTGGAGAAACTCTCCAATAACTGGAGCATCCTTCCAGGAACTCACAGTCACTTCTCTTCCCTCAGCCTCAAGAAGCTTCTTGAGTGCCTTGATTTGAGTGGTTTTACCAGACCCATCGGGTCACTCGAAAACAACGAGTGTTCCTGGGAGAGCATGACAGTTACTAATATTTGGGCGCATAAGTTAGAGGAATAGTAGAGTAGAAAAAGTGGGGGAAAATCTATTTTGTATAATGTGGACCCATGAGACGAACATCATATTTCTTCTCAAAATATTGTGCAATCTTGTTGATGAATACTGGAGTAGTCTTGTACACTGGAGCAGTACCATCAATAACATGCATACCACAACGCTCAGCAAGGATATCATATCCTTCGATAACTTTTGTCTGAAATTTCTTGAAGCTCTCGATAATATTCTCAGAGTATCGAACATCCATACCAGCTTCGTAGTGCTTGAGAGGATTGCGACCTATTGCGCGCTCTGCAGCAGTCTCTACTGGAATACGGAAGTAGAATGCCATATCTGGGATTGGAAAATAGAGATCATAGAATGGTTTCAAGTGATCCATCTTGAGACCACGAGCATATCCACGAGCAAGCGCTGTATACATATAACGATCACAGAGAACTACCATACCAGCCTTGAGTGCTCCGCGCATCTCAGTGATATATCGCTCGATAAAGTCAGCCGCATAGATAGTATCAAATACTGCCGCAGGCATATTTGTGTCAGTTTTTTTCATTTGCTTCTGCATCTCGTGAATCTTGAGAGATGAATTCCATATACTATGTACACAGAAGAATCCATTGGACTCAAGGAGATTCTTGGCGATGAGGAGCTGAGTAGACTTCCCTGAACCGTCTGAACCCTCAACGATAATGAGAGTTCCTGGACGTTCCTCGGTAGAGAAAAATACATCTTTCTCCGCATCAATATGCGGAGTTGCCACATCCTGTATCTGAGTTTTTGTGGTCTTGACTGGACTTTTCGAAGTATTGGAACGAGGTGACATAGGTATGTAAATGAATAGTATGCTTCAAATATAGATTTTTTCCTATTACAGTCAACAGAATCCACTTTTTTCCTATGGCAGAATCAAAAAAGTATTTATTGATACAACTTTTTGTACAGGAGAAAACTCTTTAAATCCTTATAAATACTATACTACTCACTATACCCGCTCAGGTATAAGGAATATACTATCCAGAATATTTCTTGGACTCTCATTGGTAGAAAAAAGATTCTCTATCCCCTCAACAAAGCGACTATCTCCATTTCCAGAAAAGATGCCATACCGGAGGATTGCAATTGCCTCTTCTTTTGTATATTTTGCATCAAATAAATATCGTACCAAGTCATCGACACGACCAACAAGGAAATCATCCATATACTGACGCACCTGAGCATCGAGAGTAAATGAATCTCGTGAATAAAACAATGAGATGGTTCGTGAACGAATCGTATCAAGGAGGGACTCAACATCCGCAACCACGAGGATAATGGCGCTATATGACGGACAGTCTTCGAGGAGTTTGAGGATAGCATTCTGCGCTTCTAAAGTAGCAGTATGAAAATCCCGAAGCACCGCAATATTTTTGCCGCTATATGGTTCCAGACTCATATCAGCGATGCATCTTCTGACTGTCAGGATGTCAAAGTGCTGTTTTTCTTCGGCAACACCATAGAAAAATACCCCCGGAAAATCTCCAGTCTTGTATTCATGAAAACCAAGAATCTCTTCTCCAAAAATGGATGCGAGGAGCGAGATGGCCCCATCTTCATCGATGAGAATGGGAGTAACAGGCCGATCACTCCTGAGAGTGGCAATGTAGGTATCAAGTATAGTGGTGAGCATTCGTTTATTGGTGTGAGAGAGCAGATTTTATGGCATCATAGCGGAATCATTTTCTCATGAGGGCCGCATAGAGTTTTTGTTTTTCATAAGGATTATTGGTGTCATATTTTCTCTGGTACTTTGCCACTTCTGTCTGGAGGCTGTCAGTATCAGAATACGATGCGAGGAGATCTTTTATTTCATCACGAAAATACGGATATTTTGAGCAAAGTAAAGCAGAAATCGAAGGGATAGATTTTCCACGAGCAAGGAAGGTATGGATATTCGAGTCTATCGTAGGAGTCGTTGCTTCCCAGTCATGTATCTCGAGAGTATGTTCTCTGATATGTTGTTCGATAGATTGTCTTGGGAATCCCTTCTTGATGAGCTTGAGTCGGATTTCCTGCTCCCCTTTCCCGAGCGTGACAAAGCTCCGTATCCAAGCACCGAGCGTGATAGATTCATCATACCCTATCTCTGCAAGCTTGGCATCGATATCCTGACAATGTTTCTTGGTGAGGTATTCGGTGAGTTTGCGTCGGGAGGGAGCATACCGAGTGATGTAGTTCGCGATACGAAGATTGAGATTCATGATAATTTAGAAAAAAGTAAATATTCTTTTTCCTCATTTCCTCTTCCTTATACGAATTTTGAGTATGTATCCATGAAGATTTCCGTATAAAATCACAAACTGTTTGATGTAATAGCCGAGTTTTTGTGATTTAGGAAATCGAGTGGAATACACATACCAAAACGAAGTATGAAGATTTGGAGAGACTTTTCACCCTACAATGGGGTACTTACGGGTACTTTTAGTCCTACAAGTACGGTATGTGTTATGAATTAGATTGTGTCTTATAATGAGAAAAATATATTCACAAAGCCACTATATGATACGTCAAAATTAGATTGACATACTAGATAAAATACATATAATTATTTGACAGGCTATCATTATTGTGATAAAATCCTCTTGTATCATATAAAAAATCCTCACTATGGCAACCGATATTCACCCAACCATCATGGGTCCACACGCTCTCGCTTCCCTCCAATCAAGGATACAAGCACTCAAGGCATATGGTATCAATCCCAAAGCTCTCGAAATCGGGCACGAGGCTCCCCTTCCTGTCGTTCAGGAAAAAACCAAGAAACTCGCCAAAGTCAGCAAGGCAAAACGAGCTCTCGCCGTCCAATCAGATCATGATCTCCTCGTCATCTAGTAATCCAAACAACCGTCTCTCTGGTTGTTTTTTTCGAGAAAATGAGAGCAATC
The DNA here is from genome assembly GCA_041909865.1 of Candidatus Altimarinota bacterium. Taxonomy (GTDB): domain Bacteria; phylum Patescibacteriota; class Gracilibacteria; order BD1-5; family UBA2023; genus JABFSX01. The sequence goes on from JAYRRZ010000107.1 coordinate 26,769, forward strand.
GTTCTCTCGAGCGAATTTTTATTTGACTAAATGGGTGAAATATCCTAAAATGGGTTGGTAATTATTATTGTAATTAATCAGAATATGGCAGGAAATATCCACTCTCCCGAAGCTCATGAAAAGACCATAACATCCCCAGAAGCGGGTCTTCAAGGACTTTTAGACAGAGTTCTAGCTAATGGGCGTCATGCTGTCGCTGCAGCACTCACTGTTCTCACTCTCTCATCTCCTGTCTACGCCGAAGAAAACCCAGGAAATAAAGGGGCACAACAGGGAGTGACTATATGATGAGAGAGTTATACTTTTGCTCAAATAGCCACTTTTCCTTCTGAGAAACAGGTGGCATTGTTGGAGAAAAGTGATGAAAAGACTCAAATTGCCTTTGGCAAATATCTTGAAGGAAAATTACAAATGGCGAATCAGAAAGAACAGAAAATTGATACAAATATTCAAGCGGCGAATCAGAAAGAACAGCAAATTGATACGGCGTCGAATCAGATGAGTTCCCTCTTTTCTCTCCTCGAGGAGCTTCTCAGGGAACAAGGGATTCAGACAACACCAAACGATAAGTTCAAATCCCAAGCTGTTATTGTATCGAATATTCTTGCCAACCCACTCCTCTTTGCCAAGTTTGATCAAGAAACTATCACACTCCTCAGGAATATAGAAACAAGTCTGTATAATGGAAAGAATCCATTTGCTTATATGAGCAAGGAAGGAAAAGCGAAGCTTCAGGCTCTACTCAAATCATAATTTTGCAATAACTGTTACGATATGATACCATAGGATTATCCCTATGGTTTTTTTATGGCTCAAGAAGACTTACAGTGACAAATACCATCAGTAGAAAGAACTGAATCCATCCAGACTGGCAAAGTTGTGGAGATATTTCAACAGCTTCATATCAATATAGATACTGATACGCTTGCTCATATCGAGAAAAGCATCCGCAATAACCCAGCACTTCTCGAAACCATACAGACAGATGCATGAGCAGTACAGAAAAACCCGAATGAAAGGTCACGTTTCGAGCTCTTGTATCTAAAGGGGTACTGACAGGGAGTGACTATATGATGAGAGAGTTATACTTTTGCTCAAATAGCGGCTCTTCCTTCTGAGAAACAGGTGGCATTGTTGGAGGCGATAACAAATCCTATGCAGAAAATCAAACTTACAGGATATTTGAATGAAATGGCGAATCAGAGAATTGAAGGAAAAGCCAAGATAGAACAAGCGGCGAATCAGAGAATTGAAAGAAAAGAAGAAGCGTCGAATCAACAAGCTGAAACACTTAATACTTTCAATGCGGAAGCAAAGAAGCTGATGGACTCTGAGGGGATACGATTCCTCTCAGATGAACTCCAGAAAATCCAGTCCTCACCCGAATCTTCTCCCATTGTCCAAGACCTCATCAAACAATGAGCTACGGTAACCGATATCCAGAGTGGCAAATACAATAGCATTATCGAGTCCCACATCATCGTCGACAACGAAGCGAAACTGACACCACAAGATCCAGAAAAAGCAAAAAACTTCGCACAAGTTGTTCGACAAATGCGAGAAACTATGGGTGTCCCTGTAAACAAAGAAAAAATTGGAGAATTCCTCAAAAGTAAAGTTCTCGGTGAAAACCGTGAAGCAGTAGGAAGTGCTATGTACGCTCTCGAGAAAAGCGGAAAATATGATCGTATGACTTGGGATGAGAATACTCGTATCGTCACTTTTCATACGAAGGATGGAAGTCAGACAGAGATTGATACTGTATCCGTGCCTCCTCGCCTCACCAAGTCGAGGAACGGACTCTCTATCACCTATGAGAAACAACCTGATAACCCTGAACTCGAGACAGTGCAGCAGTCAGTGAAGACAGCGAGAAGCTCTCTTGCAAAGGCGCAAACTGATGCGCAAGGGAAACTCAGGAATGCAGGATTGTATGACATGAATCTCGAGAAATACTCTACTGAACAATTGGAAAAAGCATTTGCAGGAAGTGAGTTCGAACAATACGAGCAAAAGCTCGATATGGCGATCACAACGGCAGAGCAACTGAGTCTCCAAACAGAGATACAAGACAAGCGTAGGCATGCAGAAGGCATGCTCTCAAAAGTTGGATATCAGTACCTCGAATACATCCTCGCAGAAAAGATAGAAATAGGAGAAACTGGACTCAGTGACATCCGAGAAGAAACCGTAGCTCAGAAAGACTGGAAAGCCAAACTCAGTGGCCTGAAAAATATACAATCAGGAAGTGAACTCTCTACCTATCTCGAAGAACGAAAAAAACTCGAAGCCGCAGAAAAAAAACTTGCGAGCATCAAGACTCCTGGCGTTGAGGAATTTGACCGCGATACTGATACAACCCTGAGTACACTCATAAGCCTCGGATACGATAAACTCGGACAAGAAAATCTCGACAAGCTCATGGCTGGCCTCCGTGCAAAAAATGAAAGTAAAGGTATATGGAAAGACGCAAAGTTCGATATAAATAATTCATTTGAACGCGAACAACAACTCAATGAACTCCGTTCAATTGTTGATTCTCTTTCCTATTATTCAGGGAAAAACCGACATGAAACCATGCAGGGTATTCGTACTGCTATAGAGAAAAATGAAGCATTCCGAAATGTCTGGTATTCTCCTGACGCACTCGCTGCTTGGCTGCGAAAACAAGAACAAAAAGAAAGTGAAAAAACAGAAAAGAATTCAGCAAAATAGGCTGGATTTTTTATTTGCTTTTTACGAGAAACTTGTATCATGTCTATTGATATTTATAATAGAGTATTTGATATGAATTTCTCCAGAACTCATGCTGGTATGGTAGCTCTCGTGAGTATATTCACTGGGATGATAGCACCAGTCGTTGCAGATAGTACACGGAGCTATCCTTTTCCTCTGACCGATATGCAGTGGGGAGCATACATCGTACTAGCACTTCTCGTGCTCTGTTTTTACTTCGTGAGTACCCATAATTGGAAAATATTCGGACTCTTCGGATGACTCCTCCTTGTACTCCTCGGATACCTCTTCTCCGTGAGTATCCGTGGTGGGGTATACGATACCTTTGGAAACCCTATTCCCTCATTGAGCTGGGGATGGCTTTTTCTTGCTATTGGGACGGTATTTCTCGTCTATACGATGTTTGCAGAGGATACGAGAGAAACAAAGACCACCCTCTTCATCGATCATATTATCGGTATTGTGGGGAGCGGAACTATCTTTTGTCTCATGGTGCTCATCATCCTAATGTCTCATACACCACGTCCAACACGTAATCATGATCACATTCTTGTAAATTTTTTCTGAAGTGGACAAGTGGTAGAGGCATCATGAGTCACTATTTCTCCGAGCTTTGGCAGAATCGAACACCTGACCTTTGATCGGAAAAATGATGATATTCACTTTGTTGCATGGAGCGGCAGTCAGTCGTATGTATTTCCTGGGGGGCATATCGGGACAGGAAATATTGTTTCCATCGTTCGCATCGGACAAGAGACTATCACCATCCGAAATGATGCAACCCTTGAAATCAACTCCATCGTTCAACCAACAAGAGCAATCCTCCCACAATCACTCGAATCAGCCGTCATAAGTAGGACAGCAACAGGAGTGAGTCTCCTGACGGAACATGGTACCATATTTTTCCCAGGGAAACATGAAGGAATCAATACCATCGTACGAGCAGAAAAACTCCCTATTGTGGCATGGATAGAGGCCTCATGAACTGGATATGTGGTAATGAAAAACAATGAAGTCATCGGGAATCAAGAAGCCCGTATTGAATCACTCAGTATCTCCCCTGATGGATCTTATACTATTGCTCTTGTGAAGAACGTATCCTGAGAACGAGAAATCATCAAAAATTGAGTCCGAATAGACAGAGTTTTTCCATGATATGTAACGGGGTCATTTCAGAGTAATGGCTCCTCTAGTATCTACAAAAATAAGTATCAAAACGCTGAAACCATCGCTCACAATGGCATAGAATTCAACAATCAATTTGATGAAATACGAGAAATATTCCTGGAAAAGAATGGAAATTCGTATGCTTTTTTTGCTCGACCACGAGGAGAGAGTCGCTATTGTCTCTTTACTCGATTCCGTGGTAATCTCTGTGGACTCGATGGCTATATGAATCCACGACTGAGTGCTGATGGACAATCTATCCTCTTCGCAGGATACAAGAATGGACTCTGGAGTATCTACCGAAATACCAATACCGTCATTCGCGATACTGGATATCATGGAATCAATATTACGAATGATTATGCCTTTTTTGATACCACCAATCCAAAACTCTATCTCTTTATCGAGAAAACCTGAGACGGAAAGTACCTCTATCGAAAAAATGGGAAAGTTATTCCATGATTATGGGAAGATGTCAGTCTCGATGTATGGTTCTGATATGATAACAAAATCATCACTGCGGCTCGTGATACCCTCGGATGGAGGATTGTTGAGATGTAAGTTTTCCTCTTGCGTCCATCGAATAAAACTGTATACTTCGTAATACGTTCCTGCAATTTTTCTCCAGAATCTATGTTCAATTACATCCTTTTTGGCATCTATCTCTTGGCACTCATCTTGCTGGTGGGATTCATCATTGTATTTCGCATGCACCTCGAAGGATACTTTCAATATTCCAGATACCTCAAGTGAGTATTCCGAATCTATCTCATATTTATTATTGTTGCTGGAGCGTTCTGATGATACAAGATTCTCACTGGAACAACTCCGTCCCCAATCAAAGAAAAATCAAGCCAAAAACAACTTACTCCTGATTTTTAACCATATTTTCTCATGCAAGTCTGAATTGTCTGACTCCCAAACGTCGGTAAATCGACGCTTTTTAATGCCTTGACCAAATCATATGCGGCTGAAGCAGCGAACTTTCCTTTTTGTACCATTGAGCCAAATACTGGAATTGTGAACGTCAATGATGATCGTCTTGAACAAATCCGAGTAGTCGTACATGGAGCAAAGATTATCCCAGCAACCGTAGAGTTCGTTGATATCGCTGGTCTTGTTGAAGGAGCGAGCAAGGGTGAAGGTCTCGGGAACAAATTCCTCTCACATATCCGCAATGTTGATGCGGTACTCCAAGTAGTACGAGCATTTGATGATACCAATGTTCATCATGTCAATGGCTCTATTGATCCAAAACGTGATATCGAGGTTATCAATCTCGAACTCATCTTCGCTGACCTCGAGACACTCGATAAACGTATCGGAGACAATGAGAAAAAGGTTCGTGCAGGAGATAAAGAAGCAAAATCTCGCGCAGAAGTGTATACACGCCTCAAGACTCATCTCGAAGAAGGAAAAATCGCCTCCCTCATAGACATGACGGATGATGAAAAAACTGCTATTTCCGACCTCCATCTTCTCACGGCAAAGCCTTTTATCTATGCGGTCAATCTTACTGAGGACCGAATCAATACTGCAGAATCAGAACTCCGTGCTATCACTGGAATCACTGATTCCAAGATTCCCGTACTTCCCATTAGTGCAAAGATTGAGATGGATATGCTCGAATTCTCTGAAGAAGAGAAAAAAGAGTTCCTCACGGAAATGGGAATCAACTTCAATCCGATGGATACCATCATCAAGACGTGCTATGATCTGCTTGGACTCCAGTACTACTTCACGGCTGGAGAGATCGAGGTGAGAGCCTGGACTATCAAAAAATGATGGACCGCACCAGAAGCTGCTGGAGTTATCCATACTGACTTCCAGAAAAAATTCATCAAGGCTGATACCGTGAATTGGAAAGATCTCGTGGAATGTGGTGGATGGAGCGGAGCGAGAGAAAAAGGAAAAGTTCGCATGGAAGGAAAAGAGTATATCGTCCAAGATGGGGATATTATGTTGTTCAAGTTTGGTGGGTAATGATTATATGGAATCCTGAAATTTTTCTTACATTCAGTTGCCGATGGATAGAGTTTCCTACGAAAAGGAAAGGATGGAATCTGATGAATTCTTTTTCTCTCTTCTTTGTAATGGTATTCTAAATGTCTGTCAAGTTATTCGTGATACAAAAGGAAGGTTACACAGTATACCCATCTTGGAATCTGACAATCATGAATCTCTTTTATTTTCAGAAATAATTGCCGATTTGAGTCTTGTTGGAGTTATTTCATGAGATAGGGATATATCTCTTATCCCTTGAGAAGACACGTTAAGTAAACATGGAGAAAGAATTGTTCCTCATAACTGCAGATTATTTTCATCAGGAAACTATTCGGTCTTTGATGTGAGTACTATTAAAATTGAGAGGATTACCAAATCTAAAGTTTTGTATACACTCCTAAAATCTGTGAAAAATTTATTTGAAGACTTGTATGATTGATCTTATTTCTTTGATCAAGAATATATTTGAAAAAGATTTTGACAAAGAATACATCAGAAAATATGAGAATTTCTTGCAAGATATGATTCGGATGAATGAAAAGTGCTATTTCTCAGACAGAGAAGCGAAAGTGAGTTCTCGGTAAGATATAGTACTAAATATAACCCCGCTTATCCTGATTTCTGGTATAATCACGATAGAAAAGACTATGAGAATCTCACAACTACACTGAGAAATATTTCTGCAACATTCGAGAGCAATCCTTGGGCACTGGAACAGTATGTGATTCGGAACAATCCAGGATTACGACGTCGAGTTTGGAAATAAAAAGAAAAATCCCTCTTCTTGTTACATTGGCTTATAATAGATTTTTAGCCTAAGAGGAGGGATTTTATGATATCTTATCTTCACGGTTGATATCATTCTTTGGTCTACTGCACTTCGGTCTTTTATTTAATGAGTATGACCAGCTCTTTTTTATTGGTTGATGTATTTCCCTTTTTGGGAGATACGGTTTGTATAGTGTATACAGGAGTATTTGTATGTGTATGTGTTGGTATGTGAAGTTTACCAGTTCCTGTGAAGTAGACATGAGTATTATGTCATATTATTTTATGATTGTCAAAAAAAATCACACTTTTTTTGTGTGATTTTTTATTTTATCGTAGTTTTGCTGACTATAGAGCGGATTTATCGAAGGAAGAAAACAGGAATTTCTGTTTTATTATCTCTGTTTTGCTTCTTTATTTTTGTGAGTTTTGATCTTCTGTCGACGAAGTTTTCGTCTAAAATTGCAACGTTTCTGAATTTTGCAATTTTAGAAAACAAGTCGGGAACAGAATACAAAACGAACAAACCAAAAAGAAGAAGCTTTTGGTACTTTTCAATTATGAAAAGTACATTAGGAGTAGGGAAAAAGATTAAGAGGAAGATTCCGAAACAAGTTCGGAATGACATTTTAGTAACTGGGTTACTTCGTGCATCGCAATGACGGGAACATAGAAAAGAAATTCCCCTTACCCCCTTTATCAAGGTGGAATACAACAAAGAATCCTTCCTTAGACTTTTAACTTAGTCTTAGGCTACACTCGTATCTTCGTTACCTTTTCTCCATATCGATCATTTTTTGTGGTTATATTCTTGTTATTGAGAAGGAGAGCATTGATGAGGAGAATCCAACCAAGGAATGCCACCCAAAAATCAGTAGATACAGTAAATGATGCTTCTTTTTTCTCGGATACTAGAACGCTTAAATCAAGTTCCCCAGAAATAGTAGGAACAACTGGCGTATTAGTAGGCATTGTATCCTCTATGAGAAAAAGACTCACGAGAATCATGGTACTCGCAACCCCTACCAGTACCCACTTCCATATCTTACGACGGAATATCCCTGGATCAAATAATCCACGAACAAGACCAATAAAAGGAAAGGTAAAGAGAATCCACTTCAGGTAATCTGGAAGACCATATTCTATCAAAGTAGAATTCCATCCGAGAATAATGGCGAGTGTGAGTACGAGAGCAAAGCTAATACGAACTATTCTGATAGTGGTATCTTTTGGTTTTGCCGCGAGTTTCTGAACAAATTCGAGCATAAATTTCAATGAACAATGAATAATTTACAATGAAGGAATTTAGGAATCCCTTATTACTATTTGTTAATTGATTTTTGTTATTTGTTAATTTTTCTGGCGGAGGATAAGAGATTCGAACTCTTGAGGCAGTTGCCCACCTACACCCTTTCCAAGGGTGCGCACTCGGCCACTATGCGAATCCTCCATGTTTCTGTCATTTCGAGCGAAGTGGAACGAAGTCGAGAAATCTTGCTCAAAATTTTGATGAAGGAAATGTAGTGAAAAATCGAGAAAAAGCAAGGAAAAGTCCAACAATATTATTATTCAAGAAAATTGGGGCATCGGATTTCTATATTCTGTCAAAGTTTCATCACCCTCACTACTTTACCAGAGATTTTTCGGATAATATCAAGTTCTGCCTCTTGTTCATCTTCTCAGAATCAAGCAACTTCTCGTATTTTTCCATCTTCTCCTACCACATCACATGAGATTGTTTTATGAACGTCCCAACGCTGGAGCTAGACTCATATCACCTCACGGAACAGTAGATTCCATTTTTCTCCTGCCATTCTCTGAAGTTTTCTAGTACTTTTCTAACTCGATGCTGCATGAATGCAATCTCTTGTCTGATGGAATTATCAACTCTCCATTAATAACAGCAAATGGAATTTTCGGTGGAACACGAGATGCTCATTTCTCTGAGATTTCGGAGATACAATCAAGTTATTAAGACCTTTCTAAAATCTAAATACTGAATTATTTCGAAAACTATTAGTTTTTACCTTTTAGTTATTCGTTTTCTTCACCTCCATTCTCATATAGAGTGGATCTCCTTTCTCACGGATATGGAACATACGAGGAATAATCTCGAGATTCTGTTCGAGAGTGATGCGCTCGTTGTATGGCATACCAATACGATTGAGGAGCTCACGCATCTTGTCACCGAAAAATGGGAGGAGCATGAGGGCCACGACACGGAGAGCCGCTAGAGAACGATAGAGCACCTTGGTGAGCTCTTCTTCTCCTTCTGGAGTTCCTGCATCTATCTTCCATGGAGCATGTTCATCGACGAACTGGTTGACCGTAGTAGAGAACGAGAATATCCCTTCAAGTGCATTCTTGAAGTCATAACTCTCCATAAGACGGAAATACTCAGGACGTGAGAGTCAAGCAATCACGAATCCGCTTCGTTCGTGAATCTCTCCTCCTATCTTGAGACTGAGAGTTATGAGTCGATTGAGAAGATTTCCGAGATTATTCGAGAGGCGAGCATTGTATGTGAGGATAGCTTGCTCCTGATTAAAGTCACCATCTTCTCCGATTGGAAAAGCCGTAAAAAGATAGAGTACGAGACCATCGCGTGAATATGTCTGACAATACTCCACTGGATCAATAACATTGCCCACGGATTTGGACATCTTCTGTCCATCAACCGTAAAGTACCCAGTCGTGAGAAGCTGATGTGGTGCCTCATATCCAGCAGACCAGAGCATCGCAAGCCAATATATTCCATGAAATCTTACAATATCCTTCCCTATCACATGCAAATCTGCTGGCCACCACTTCTTCTCATCCTCCTGACAGACTGTGAGGTAGTTAAAAAGAGCATCATACCAAACATACGTCACCTGCTCTGAATCAAATGGAAGTGGGATACCGAAACGATTGGTCTCACGGGAAATAGAAAAATCCTCAAGACCTCATCGCACAAACTCAATAATCTCATTGAACCGAGTTTGAGGCGTCACAAACTCAGGATTCTCCTCATAGAACTTCAAGATACGATCTTGATATTTTGAAAGTCGGAAAAAATAATTCTTTTCTTTTAATTTTTGGAGATCTTTGTTTGGATGATCGTGACATTTTCCATTCATGAGATCAGTTTCTTTTTTGAATGCTTCACATCCAACACAATACAGTCACTCGTATTCCCCTTCGTAGATATCCCCAGCATCAAACGACTTCTGGAGTACAGACTGCACAAACTCTACATGACGAGACTCAGTAGTCCGTATAAAATCCGTGTACTCAATATTGAGGCCATCCCAAACAGCCTGATGCTTCCCTGCCATCATGTCAGCATACGCCATAACATCCATATTCTGAGATTCTGCTGATTCTACTACTTTCTGAGAGTTTTCGTCCACTCCGGTTGAGAATTTTACTTCATCTTTTCAGAGATGGTGATATCGCGCGATTGTATCAGCAAGAAATGAGGAATAGGCATGCCCGATATGAGGGACACCATTGGAGTAATAAATAGGAGTAGTAACGAAGAACTTGGATGACATGTAGGAGAAAAATAGAGAACGGTAAGATTATAACTGGACTTCATAAAAAAACAAATATACTGAATTCCATATGAAAAAATGAGTTCCCTTCTCACTCGTTATCACTGCAAGCATACTATCATTTATTCTTGGTGTTGTTTTCTCATGACAAAAAGATGAGATTCAAAATAGCGAAGATGATATCCGAACCTCTCTTTCTGGATGATACAAATACATCAATCCCCTTCTTGAGTGTGAAATTAACACCCCCTGATCTCGCCAGAAGTATATTCCATTTGAAAATGAAACCAAGGAACGAATCAAGAAAGAGGTCATAGAGACAAATTCATGAGCACAACTTTCTGTGTACTTTCGGAATCTCAATAATGGTCCATGGTTTGGAATCAATGAAACGGCCGATTTTTCTCCGGCAAGCCTCATGAAGCTCCCTATATTAATAATGTACCTCAAGTGGGCAGAATCTTTCCCTGATATATTGGACAAGAAGATTCTCATAAGCTCACCTTCTGAAACAAAACAATATTATGTTCCAGAGAAAAGCCTTGAGATAGGAAAAGAATATTCCATAAAAGATGCTCTCCTTTATCTCATAGCATACTCGGATAATACTGCAGTAACACCTCTTCTTTCGCATATTCCTAATGAGCTCGAGGAAAAAGTCCTCAGAGAGCTCGGCATTCCATCAACAGAACAATCCATAAAGTTAGGAAAAGAATATGTTGTGAGCGTAAAAGAATATGCTTCTTTTTTTCGTATCCTATACAATGCTTCTTATATAGAGAATGATGCATCTGAAGTAGCCTTGAATCTCTTATCTAAATCAACCTTCAAAACAGGACTCCGACTCGGAGTTCCAGAAGATATAGCCATCTCTCATAAGTTCGGCGAAAGAGAAGAATATGATTCTCATGGGATATTAACTCGTCAGCTTCATGATTGTGGCATCATATACTACCCGTGATATCCATACATTCTTTGTATCATGACAAAATGAAATACTGACTATACAACTCTCGAAACTATGATAAGAAAGACTTCGTCTATTGTCTACGAAGAAATATCGAGAAAATTCCCAGTCAAATAATATAAGAAAATCTCTCTCAGAAAAGAAAGAGGGATTATTTTTCTATGGCTCCCATTGCTGAATTATGTTGAACAAAATACAGAGATGATATTACAAATCTTGGAAGATTTCTTGAAGGAAATAAGTGATTGAAAGAGATACTGTGCTGAAATAAATATGTACTACAATTGAGAGATATATAAAAATTTTGGAATCTATTATTTTTGTTTATACTTCTTTTAGTTAATTAACCATAAATTTATGTTCAAAAAAATATTTCTGTGAACCGTTTTATTTTTCTCTTTCATTCTCTCTACATTTGCGGAAGGAAACACAATTCAATTTTCTATTTTCACTCGTCCAGATTGTGTTCATTGTATTGAGCTCAAAAAATGGCTTGATACATCACCACTCTCCTCGAAGAATATAGAACCAAAATATTATGACATCACTCTTCCTGAAAACCGAGCAATCTATGATGACTTTACAGAACTAAACTGACTCTCAAAAGTGACACCTATTATCCTTATCTGAGATGAGATTATAGAATGATTTTGATGAGAGGAAACGACAGGTAAAGAAATCAATGAAAAAACTGCAAAACTCACTTCAAGTTCATACTTTGAAGATAAAAAAGAAAGGCTTGTATCAAAAAAATCTGGTTCAGGATGTTCGGAATTTGAGCCCTGTAAGATTAAAGTAGAACCACTCAATGTAAAACTTCCTTTTGTTTGAGTTATTAATCTTCGTGAGTACTCTCTTCCCATTCTTGCTACGGTACTTGGATTTGTGGATGGATTCAACCCATGTGCTATGTGGGTATTGGTAATGTTTCTCACCATCCTTGTACAAACTGGATCAAGGAAGAAAATGTTTCAAATTGCTGGTATTTTTATATTTGCAGAAGCAATTATGTACTTTCTTATCCTCAATGTATGGTACAAAACGTGGGATTTTGTAAAACTTGATCATATTGTTACCCCTATTATCTGACTGGTATCTATGGGAGCTTGAGTGTTCTTTATCTATGAGTTCTTTACCAATAAAGATGGCGAATGTAAGGTCACCAACTTCGAACAAAAAAGAAAAACAACAGAAAGAATCAAAGCTATTGTGAACGCTCCGATGACCATCTGAATATTTCTTACCACTATTGGTATTGCTTTTTCGGTAAATGTTATCGAATTTGCGTGTTCCATCGGTATCCCTCAGGCTTTTACCAAACTACTCGAAATGAGTTCGCTTTCGTTATTTATGAAACAATTCTACATCGGCATATATACCTTTTTTTATATGTTTGATGATTTTATCGTCTTTGGAATTGCTCTCTATGCTTTCCATTATCTTCATCTCACGACAAAATATACTCGATATTGCCTCGCAATCGGATGAATTATTATGCTTATTCTTGGGTACTTTTTCCTTTTTAACCCCGTAGCTCTGAAGATGATTATCGCATAGAGCAATGCCCCCTTCTTGTGGGGGCATTATTTTTCCTGTGCTGATGATTTGGCACAGGGGTTATGGAACCTTCTCACCATCACTGGGAGTGGGTTCTCGTTGTTTCTTGATCCACCCATCTAGAGTCAATTCTGACTGTGTGAGTCGATATACAGAGAGTCAAGGCATTATACTTTCTTCTTCATTCTTCAAGAGTAAATCCATCTTTTGGATCAAATATACCGATGCTCCCGTTTTTGTACTGTACAATGAAATCAGGAAAGAAATTCTGAGTTTCTCAATTTGAGTCTTGATAGGTAATCGAGAAGTATTGCTCTGATGTTACTCCATTTCTATACCACCAAAGAACTTCACTATTCTTCTCCAGTATTCTTCTATAAACTTCTTTTCACCTTTAGATAGCGGAGTAGTATAGAAAGGGAATTACAGCCAACGACTATGACAGAAAAGTACAAGAGCTGAAGAAAAAAGAGCATGATATATATGAACAACTCAAGGATCATTCGAAGGCTGACGAAGAGTTTCTCATATTCTCTTCTTATATATTGGAATTGGCTCACAACGGATATTCACTCTTCAAGAGTTCGTAAACAGCCAAAAAACGAGAAATCCTGAATTTCGTATTTGCGAACTTTCAGGCAGACGGTAGTAAGCATTTATATAAAACAAAAGAGCCGTTTTGAGAACTGCTCTTTTGTGCTGAAAATTGAAAATGGCTCTATATTCTGGAAGAAGTGCAGAATGAGATTATTCTACATTGTGGGTAATGACTTATGTGAGGTTGGAAAAATGAATAAATTGAATATAATAAAAAAACGAAGATAAACTAAACTATGAATAAGGTTTCTATTCGATTTTTTGACAACAAAGAGGTACGAGCTCTCTGGGATGAAGTGAATCATAAATGGTGGTTCTCTGTCCTGGATATTGTATCAGTTCTAACGGATCAGAGCGATTATACAAAAACTCGAAATTACTGGAAATATCTGAAAGCCAAACTCAAAAAAGAAGATAATCAGTTGGTGAGTAAAACTACCCAACTGAAGCTTTTGGCGAATGATGGAAAAAGATATTTATCTGATATGCTCGACTATGATGGTATAATGGCGCTCTGAAAAACATTCCCTTGAACAAAGGCAAATAGATTCATCGAATGGTTTACCTATAGTGATGAGACCATAGATGGAAAAAGTAAATATAAAGCTTATGCTTTATTCGAAAGTTCTTTTATAAATAATATCGAGGTAGGTACTATCAATGGTTTACAGCAGATTCATGCTTATTTATTCGGAGGACTCTATACTTTTGCGGGACAAATACGACAAAAGAATATCTCTAAAGGTGGCTTGCAGTTTGCATCTGTAGAATTTCTTTCAGAGACTCTCAAAAATATCGACGCAATGTCTGAAGAGACTTTTGATAAAATCGTAGATAAGTATGTAAATATGAATATAGCACATCCCTTTATGGAGGGAAATGGACGAAGTACAAGAATATGGCTTGATCTCATACTGAAGAAGCGAATAAAAAAATGTGTAGATTGGAGCAAGATAGAGAAGAATGATTATATGAATGCCATGGTAGCAAGTGCACTCGATGATACACCTATCCGAGATCTCCTCAGAAATGCACTCACTGACGAGATAGAAAGTCGGGACATGTTTATGAAAGGTATAGATTATTCGTATTATTATGAAGAAAATTAGAACCAAAAAGAACGCATTCAGATGCGTTCTTTAAGTTTTATTTTACATGGCTCTATATTCTCTCAAGAAGTGCGGAATGAGATAATTGACAATATTCATAAAATATATTGCAATTATTGATTTTCTTCTTAGAATAAACCAACTTAATATTTTATATATGAGTACATTAACTAAAACAAGACAGGGACCGCTTTCCTTTTCAAGTTTTTGTAAAACTTTTTGATATAGCTGAAGCAATCAGTTTAGTGCTTGGCAAAAGAAGAATCCTTGACTTAACTGGAAACCTGGAGATGATTGGTGGAGTGCAACACCAATATTCAACTGAAGTGAATGTACAGGAATTATAGAATTCTGAACTGTCTACACCTTAAACTTTAAAGATTGAACTGTTTTAACATTGAGTCTTACTGAATGAGATAATATAGATGTGCAGCATTGAGTCACAGATACAGTAGCTTGAATTCTACCTCGATAATAACCATCTCTGGAAAATATCAGAACCAAAAAGAACGCATTCAGATGCGTTCTTTAAGTTTTATTTTACATGGCTCTATATTCTCTCAAGAAGTGCGGAATGAGATATTGAATCATTAAGATGAATATACTTCTTCGAGAATTCCAAAAACTCAAGAGTTACTTAATTAATATAAAATTCTCTCAACATCCCGCGTTACTTCAGATCCTCAGTGAGTACGCTTAGGTTTTTCAGTGTTTTCGATAATATAGATATCTGCTGTTTCAGATCTTGGGTTTGGCAATAATACAATCACATCTCTTCATTTTCATGTGAGATTTAATGTTACCATACCTTTTATTTGATCAAAAGGTAAACTACCTTGAATAAATTTCATTCCTTTTAATGCTTGAAATGGATTTTTTCATTCGTATTTATAGGCATCATAACTTACTTCTTTCCCTGGAACTGGAACTAAGAGCATCATTTCTTTATCTTGCAAAGTCTTCATTATTTCACCATCAGTAGAATTAGGGTTAAATTCCACTTTTGAGCTTATTCATGATTGAGAAGTCACTCTCCAGTCTCTTGGTATAAAGTTAGGGATTTTTGTATAAAACGAACTTAAAACATCATCAGATGTAGGGACCTCTTGTGTTTCTGCCATATTTTAGTTTGAATTAAGAAAATAAATTTTAGTAATTATACTTTATTTTTCGATAAATGCAATACTTTTTATTGGAGGAATTGACAAGATTGAAACAGGTTTCATTCATACTAAATGCCTCTCAAATATTAGAACCAAAAAGAACGCATTCTGATGCGTTCTTTAAGATTTATTTTATATGGCTCCCC
>JAYRRZ010000108.1:0-4455 GCA_041909865.1 Candidatus Altimarinota bacterium
ATTTGGATCTGCGAAGGTGGTGTCGAGAGAGCCAGTTGCATTGATTCTGGCAACACGATTCCGAGCGACTCATCAGACCGTCGTGAATTGTCATCCAATGATGAGTTTGCCATCTGAGACAGATGAGAGAGTCCAGACGGTGGAATTGGGAAGCTCTACTGTCGGAATATATCAGAGAGCAAAGGTAGAAGCTCCACATGTATAGAATGACACTTTTCAGGAACGAACTACTGTCTTGCTCCCTGGAATACTTGCGGTTCCATCTGGATTACAGAGAGTATCTTTGCTGACAGAGAGTCAGGAAGTATTAAAATCCAGATCCCCTGCATGATGAACATGAATGTCAATAGGAGTTCCCTCAGAAACCCCTGGAACATCGAGAGAAAGAAGTACTGGCTTGGAGAATATGAGATGCGTTCCTGGTATTCCGAACTCAAAAGCGATAGTATCAGTCTGGTTGCTTTCCGCTACTGTGCGCTTGGCGAGGGAGAGTGTGTCTGCAGAAGCACTCTGGATAGTGATATTCTCTGATGATACTCCAGCGTACTTGGTATTGCGAACAAGCGTATCTTCGAGGAGTTTGCTCGTGATAGTGATATTCTCTACTTTTTTCTCTATTATTTCACGTCGTTCAATGATAAAGTTCTCTGCAAGAGCACTCTCTTGATTCAAAAATGGAAAGAGTGTCTCAGTGTTTTCCATGAATAGATTATTCTTTTCCTGAACCAGTGAACTCGATGCAATATCCATATAGGATTCCATATGAGAACTCGGAAGCTCATCGAGTGAATGGAGGTATTCCGTACTATATAATTGCCCAACAAAGAGAGTATATATCTGGACGATAAAGAGAACTATTGAGATGTATTTTTTTATTGATATGGCCATGAAAAGATTTGCCGCTTTACTTTCCTATAATACCACTTTTTTCCTATTTGAGCACCATCTTCGTGGGAATTGTTTCCGCTTTCATATTGACAGTATGTATATTATACCGATAGTGCATATTTATCTATTTTAATGGATGAAAGTATTCGTGACAAATAAAAATTCCAATGATATTTGTAATTCCGAGCAAATAGCCTACAATTGCCTCCATGATGATATGTTCAGCTTTTATTACAATTTTACTCGATGAATATATTGCTCGCGAAAATTTGCAAGATTGATTGGCTCGAGACCTTAAACAACCTCATCCACAAAATACTCCTCTGACCGATGACGAAACACTCCTCTCTTTAGGGATAAGTATATGCAACTTTAGCACAACCATACTATTCGTATGATTCCTGATTCGTGCAGAACAGATATGAATTCATCCACTCCTAACTACACTCTCATCCGTTCCTCTCGCCGAACCCTCTCTCTCCAGATAGGAAAACAAGGTGAGCTCATTGCTCGTGCTCCGATGAGGATGAGCGTACGTTTTATCGAGGATTTTGTTGAACGAAAAAGAGAATGGATCAAGAAACATCAGACCAGAATACAGAATCAAGTATCCAGAGGAGAAAAGAAAAAATATTCAGAAACAGAAATACGAGAAATAAAACATAAACTCCGAGAATATATTGTTCCACGAGTCCAGGAGTTCTGGGAATGACAAAACCTCCCGAAATATACGAGCATCAAAATCACCAAATCCGAACGAAGATGGTGAAGCTGTAGTGCGAGAAATGGTCTTTGTTTCAGTTATCGTTTGGCGGAGTATCTGAACCCTCCCCCTGAGAAGGGGGAGTTGGAGGCGGTTACAAAAAATAAGGATTCCTCTCATATAACCCACCCTAGCCTTAGCTTTGCATCACTCGCCGCAAAAAGTGCGGACTCGCAGACCTTTTCAGGGAGGGAATTTATCGACGCCATCATTGTCCATGAACTCGCGCATCTGAAAGAGAAAAATCACCAGAAACCATTCTGGAATCTGGTCTATATTATGATGCCGGAATATGAGCAAATAATACAACTCTATAAAAAGTGATTCTCTCTAGATTCATACCCTTCATAAAAAATCCCATACTCTTTATATGAGTGTCCGAGTTCTCAAATAATGTTCTTCTTGAAATGCTTGAGCACGTATACATAACCCTCTTGCGTCAGAAAGAACATGGATATTTGGTAATGAACTTGGTCTAGAAGGTCATAATACGGTTGATACGGTATTACTGTGCGCTCGCACCGAGGATATCGATAATCTTCGCAACTTTTGCATTGGATGTATCTCCATCGATATAGAGAACTCCCTTCTTCACGGGAATCATCTTGCTTGCTGGAGGATTCGCTGGAGTTGTGCTATAAAAATATACCTTGACCTCACTCGTCTCAAATGATTCAGAACCACTCGCACTGAGCGCCACTCCGAGCGTATGATTTGCACCATCGCGCGCGCCGTAGCCAGAGTAGTAGACATATTTTGGGAGATATGCTGAATAGTTAGCATTCTGATACTTCACATACGAACCAGTATCAAAAACAATTCCAGCATCTGATACTGAGATAGTGTCATTTGACTTCTCTGCAATGATTGTCTTACTCTCACAAGCACCTTCATGCACCACGATAGTCTTGGCATGATTCGCCATACAAGGATTGGAGTATGTACGTCCATCACCACCACAGACAGGATTGTATTCAAGTGTACAAACCGCCTGCTCAGAGACATTCTCTTTTTGTATCGTGCCCGTATGAACCTCTTCGATGCCTGAATCAGTCAGAATTACTCCTGTCATGTCCTCATTAGGCCAGTCTGTGGTAATAGTTTCATCATATTCGGCTTCCGTTGATTGATCAATTTGTGCTGTTTCATCCATGTCTTGTATGACATTTTGTGGTTCACTCTCATTCATAAAAAGTCGAGAAGGAAGATGGAATCAATATTCCGCCACAGAAAATATCGCAAGCGTCGCAATAATCGTTATCAATACTGGGGAGAGTATCCCTGATTTTTTCTTAACCATATATAATAAGTTATATTCTTTGCAAGAATAGCGAAGAAACCGTAAAATTGCAAATTTTCTTTTTCGGAATCTATCCCCAATTAATCTGAACTTTCCCTTGTTCCTCTAGATAGGTATTGACTCATGAAAAAGGTCGAGACCCAAAAAATCCATTATGAGCTGAAAATGGGGATGGGTGAGGCGAGGTAATAATATGATGTCGCTTCTCATCGATAAGTACTTTTTTTGAGATGGCAAAATTCCCCCAAAGAATAAAAACAATTCCTTCCCGTTTTTCAGAAAGAGTATGAATCACTGCATCTGTAAATTGTTCCCATCATTTTCCCCCATGTGAAGCAGGAGCTCATTCACGAACTGTCAGTACTGCATTGAGAAGGAGAATTCCCTGCTCTGCCCAATCGGTGAGATCAGTTTTTGTTCGTTCTATACCGAGATCGTTCTTGAGTTCTTTAAAAATATTTCTGAGGCTCGGTTGTGGCTTGATCCCATTGGGGACAGAAAAAGAGAGTCCCATAGCGGCACACATTGGATTCTGTCATTCGGTGTAAGGCGAAGAATCTGCTTGATATGCCGTATGATAGGGATCTTGTCCTAGGATAACTACTTTTACCGCATCAAATGGCGTTAGATCAAATGCCCGGAAAATATTTCCTCCGAGAGGAAAGCACCGAGTGGTCTGATATTCTTGCTTTACAAAGCTTGTAAGCTCATCCCAATATGGTTTCCCAAATTCAGATTGGAGTACTTCATACCAAGATGGGTGGATACGAACCGTCATAGATATGACTGTACGAATGAAGCCAAATATTGCAAGATTTTAGCTTCTTTTTGACATCCAAGGAAACATGGAAAAATGCCAGAAATGCGCAAAAACGAGAATTCTGAGAAAGAAAAATTTTTTCGAAAGGATCTTACTAATGCGTAAGTGACTCTTGAAATAAATTTTTATGACGATGAAATTCCGATACTATCTGCAAGATGCAAAGCAGATGCTGATAATATCGCATGCAAAGCTCGAGATTTTTCCGCGTTTCCCTAATACGTACCTTCTCCATATACATTCTCTCCATGTATAGTATATGCCGATTCCTGTCTGATAGGAAGGCTATCTACTGAAGTTTCATACAGGAAATAATAGCATTCACATCACTGCATGATGCAGGAATGTAGTATTCCCAATATCCCCAAGCATCTCTGCGAACACGTGCCTGAAATTCACTAAGTGGTGCGGGATAATCAACGTCAAATGCGGTAAGAGCGCAGAATGTTACACCGTTTGAATTTGGTATCTGTTGCCAAGCACTCATCCCACATACTAGAGGTGCATTAAAATATGAAGGGGTTGGGGTTGGCCAAGCTGTCTTACAATTCCCACTGAGACAAATCCGATTGGTATCCACCTGTCCAATGTTAGCATTGGAGACATTGGCAGTACCATTGATACGAACATTTCACTCCACATCCAATTTCTGTGTTGGACTACTGGTTCCGATTCCTACATTTC
>JAYRRZ010000109.1:0-1376 GCA_041909865.1 Candidatus Altimarinota bacterium
CCTTTTTTCTTTTCTAAAATCAAACGCTTATCCTGTTTTATGAAAAAAAGATTTGACACGCTTTTTTTTCCATGATACCCTTGAAAACACCCCGGAAGGGGGGTTTGTCTTAATGTTTAACATTAAAGAATGTTAGTTATTATAAACTGTTTATAACATTCAACACTGTTTCTGTTTAACATTAAATACTGTTAAACATTATTAATTACTTCTAACAGTATTTCTTTTAATCTTTAAAGATAAAATAAGGAAAAATGCGAAAAAGACCGCATTTTTCGTAATTTTTTCTTCTTTTTCCTGCCTGCACGCTCCTGTCAATGTACGTTTCTTCGAGTTGCGGTCATCCCCAGTTGCTCCATCATGTGTCGCAACAACCGCTCGTCTCGCGCCTCCTTCACGAAGCGACAACACTCCTCAAACGTCAACGTCCCTTCGTCTAGCTTTGCTGCTAACGTTTGCCGATCCATACCGATCTTGCTATGGAGATGACTGTCTTTAGAAAGTATCATTCTCGCTAGTTGATAAAATATACTTGTTTTCATCTGCGAACCACTTGACAACACGATTGTCTACTCCTATAACAAAGTGAGATACTTTCAGGATTCCTTACAACTGATCTCGACTCTCCTGGGCTTGCTCGAAACAAAGGCCGTGACGGCAACCGCCACAGCCTCGATCAATTAATTATCGGTCGATCATTCTTGATTCGATAACTCTTCCAAACTCATCCCGCGTGGCACTACATTCTGATATAACTCATCCAACGTGATGGCAATCCCTCGCCGCCGCGCAATCTCCTGCATCCGCTTGCCTAAATCAAGCGGAACCATCGACCTGCCACGCTCGTACATCAACGCCTGATTGTACGTTAGATCGATGAGATCAATCCAGTCCTTAAACTTTATCTGCATCTTAAATCGTAACGCTTGAATCGGACAAACAGGTTCTCGATCAAAATTATCAATACTGCGAAGCGGAACCTTCCTCGCTTCTCCATTCGCTCTCCGATTATAAATACCTTTCTTCTTTAATACGATATCTTTATACGCCATATCCGCTTCCTCCACCAATTTCTGATCTAACTGAATCCCATTCTCGCTCGCATATCGATAAATCCTTAGAATCCTGTCGTATCCAGGAATATATCGATTACATTCATACGCATATATCATAGAAACCGATATACCAAATAGTTTTCCCATGTTCGCCATCGATATGTTTAATGCTTTGCGAAGCCTGCCAAATGGATTTGCTTCACTGAATGTCGGAGGACGAGCTTTGCGCTCCTTCTTGATAAATAACCTATCCACTTCTTCATCAGTTGCCATACCATCTCCTGCTCGTGTGAATGTTAGCATAGTATAAAATAGTTAATA
>JAYRRZ010000110.1:0-2979 GCA_041909865.1 Candidatus Altimarinota bacterium
AGTCCTAGCTGTTTTCATTTCTCCCAAGATTCTATTTGCATCTCGAGAAGAAACATTACTATCAATCACAACCTGCCGTAGCATGTCCTTTGCTCTTCTTCTTTCCAGAATGTCATTTGCTTGCGGAGCAGATCGAGCATAGAGAAACTTATCCATAACGTCAACAGGGATATCATTATCCGCAGCAATTTTCAAAATAGGCTCTTGAAAATCACTTCTAAGTCCCTTGACTCGTTCTGTGCTGATGTTGTGAAAAGCCCCTACTCTTTGATAGGCTTTAGCATTGGCCGGTAAATTAGCAACTCCTTCTTGCTTTTCTTTCAAGACCAGAAAGGCGTCTTGTATCCAGATCCTAAAACGCTCAAACCAAGACAGATCATCATTCTCGTGACCGAGGATAAAATCCAATGGATGGAGAAAGGCCGCGGAGTTTAACGGTCTTGAGGCGAGAAGATCTTCGTTGAGAATTTCTGAATGATTAAACTCTCTAAGACGAGCCGAACTAGCCCTTTGAACTAACTCTTTCTCTTGAGACTTTTTCTGCTCGGCCCAACTAACCCTTGGGTGCTTAACTACTATTGTGTCTTTTGGGGGGACAGGTAAGTAGTCTTCAGAGAACTTTTGGGTTTCTGGTATGACTCCGGATCCACCAAGAAACTTTCTGGGGGGAGTGGCTTTTAACTCTTCATCAGAAAGCGTAGACCTAAACTCAACCTCTCTAGCCTCCGCCTCTCCGTGCAGAATTCTATAGAACAGATGCCCGAAGCTTTGGTTATAGTTAGCTAATTGATTATCTATTTTATCCAGTATATCTTTTGTAGGTGAAACAAGATCTGGAGAACTCGCCGTCTCAAGGAGTCTCCCTAACCGAGCCCTTTCTTTGTGTAAGCGCAAAAGACGCTCTCTGTTATCAATGAATTGATTTAGCAGCCTTTGATAGCTTGGTGCATTAGTCCCTGCTTGACTCCGTATTACTTTGGCTAAATCTTCATCAGAAAGCAGATTAACATTACGAGCCGAGCCTCCCACAGCAAAACCTTCAATCTCTTGAATTATATGCTGTACCTCGTGCATCACTACTGTTTTTTGAGTAGCAACATCTTTGCTGATTACGATCGTTGATGGCTCGTCCGAATATATATTGGTATAAGCCCTTCTTCCAGAGAGCTTATCACTTATGATGAAAGCAACTTCTCGTAATTGTGGGTAGTATTTGTATAACTCCGGATGGTCTAATACATCCCCAAGATAGTAAGCGGTTCCGTTATCTACTTTGAGTCCGTCGGACGGAATCGTTACTTTTGCACCAGCGTCAGAAACCTCGAACTTCATGTTCTGGTCCGCGTCATCCATAAACCATCCAGTTTGTCTCCAGACTTCCTCGGGGCTGACCTTTTTATTCGTCAGCATATAGGCGATCTTCTGCCCTTCAGCAACGGCAGGCGTAAGATTCCCCGTTCTCCTCGCTTGATTAAACCCTACTACACCCACGAAAGAAGCTTTAGTATCTCCAGTCGCTTCTGACAGCTCTTGTATCCCCTGGGTGTAAGTAGCTAGACTGTCAATAGCCCTTTTCGCTAAGGCAACAGCATACTCATCTGTTAATTCAAAGTCTACTCCACGGCTTGCCAAAGCCTTTCCAAACTCAGTAGTTCTAAACCAAGCTTTTATGGCATTTATTATTCGATTGAAAAGAACCCGGGCTTGCCCAATGTCCTCGCGATTTTGTATCCTGCCCCACGCCTCTTGGATAAAATATGCAATCCTTTCCTCCTGCACATGCTCAGGCTTCAGCGCCGACTCTTCCGCCCTTTTCTGAGCAGCTAACGCTGTTGGACTTCCACTATTCAGAAGCTTATCAAATGAACTTTGTAAACCCCCAAAGCTTTCTCCGAGCATCGAAGGAAGCGTAGCATGCCCAGAACCTTCATGCAGAAAAACCCCAACCGGATCTTCCTTTCCATTAATTATATTCTGTGGATAAAGAGTTGATACCCCTGTGCTTCTTGAATAAGCTCCAGCGTAACCGTGGCCGTCTGTGTCTTCATTATATTTGAGAAGCCCAGACCTTTCCAAAGACCCTACTGTTTCTTTACCAAGAGCAGAAACTAAAGACCCTCTAACAGATCTTGTAGCATCTTCATGCTTTACAGCTCCAGCTTCCTTTAGGTTTTCAGGCTGGGAGTAAAGAGTCGCTCCTTTTTCCAAGACCTCCTTCTTCAGCTCCGGGGTAATATCAATAGCCCAGACATCCTGACTATTTCCTTTGCCTATATCCAATTGAGTCTGAAAAACCTTCCCACCAAATTTCTTTACATACCCGCCGACCTCTCTCGGAAGCTCTTGATCGTAGAATCTCTTTAGTGCTTCATCTCCACGACCCTTATATCGGTCTGACTGAACCTGCCCCGGAGTCCAATAAACTCTATCTAATCCTTTCTGAGCCGCTTCAGCTATGGCCCTCTTCATGGTCAATAAAGGCCAACCTTTTTTGAACGGGGCGTCCGGGACCAAGGTCCATTGCCTTTCTTTTATCTTCTCCTCTATGTCAAGTCCGGCTTGTTCCAGATAATTCTTCCTTGCTTGCTGAAGCGCCTCCCCATCAGATAAAGAATTTTCAGCAGACATTATTGTATCTATTCGCATCCCATTAGGAAGGAGAACATCGTATGCTTTTGTAGCACTTTGACGTCCCTCTAAAGAGTTTCTAACAGCATATGCTGAATTAACTAAATCCGCTTTAGCAGAGGAGACCACCATATGATTGTCAGAACCCAGATCCTCGTTACTGCCAACCGTGTCTACTGCATCCATAAGAGCAGAACGATCTATCCGTCTATTAAGAAAGTCATCGACAGGTTTCTCTAAGTTTGAGTTAGGATAAAATTTTTCTATGGTGTCTATGTACGATGAAAGAAGCTTTCGGTCATAGACTCTCTCTTTAACCACAAGGGACTCTGCCTTTTTATTTTCCTCCTC
>JAYRRZ010000111.1:0-2080 GCA_041909865.1 Candidatus Altimarinota bacterium
AGCTCTTGAGGATATCCAGCATAGAAGGGTTGTCGGATGGGTAAGGAATGCGTATAGTTCGTTGCAAAGCGAACAGAGGTTTTGGAGGTTTCATCATAGATCAGGAGAGATGTTTTCTTTATCTGCCGGAGTTAGTACAGCGGCGGTGCTTGGGATAAAGCATATTTTGAAAGATTCGTTTGTTGGGAGAAACTCGAATGGAAGTTCTTGGTGCTTACAGTATCTTGATTACCAAGAATTTAGGCAAGCTAATAGGCTTCGGTTAACAGTGTCCGGGACACCTATCTACCTAACTTGGAAGCCCTCAGAAGAGTTTGAAGTATATCCTACACCAAGAGAAAATATCACAGTTCTGGGGGATTGGTTCATTGCAAATGATGTAATGGAAATAAACTCCGATGAACCTATTTGGGCGGAAGATTTTCATGAGATTCTTGTCTGGATGACTTTGGTGCATTACGCTCTTACTTATGAGATTCCCGGCCTTGCAGCTCGATGTAAAGAGATCCTTCCAAGAATGAAGAGGCAGTTTGTCAACAGATATCTTGATGATGTTCAGTTGGTGTACTGATGAGAAGCATTGATCCTGTTGGGAAGAAGGGAGAGCCTACACTCTTTAGTCATGGAAGAAAAATTCTAGGGGAAGTTGACGCAAGGAGGGAGGAGCAGAGACTTAATCAAATTTATCGAACTGTTCGGGTTGGGGATGGGACAATATCAGTCTCCTCACACTATGAAGTTAAGCGAATTAGTACAAGCTTGGAGTTTCCGAAGCTAGGCACAGAGTGTACTATCTATCTGGAAAGTGGTAGGCTTAGTTTGTTGGATGGAGTTGATGATCCGTACACTCCAGCCCAGCTAGACTTTAGTTCTGATCTTTCAATAGTAGCTGATTTCAAGGCGATGGGCACGATGATTAGTTCAAGCTCGTTTAGTATTCCAGTAACCCCAACAGTAAAGACTTGTTCGGGGATTGTTAGGTCAGTGGATCAGTGGGGCTTGTCCGGAGCGGTAGTGGTTTCCGGAGAATCAAGAGTTGTTACTTGTCCTGTTTGTGAGAGGCTCTGGTAATGATTGTTTCTGCTGATTATGTCCGGGTAGAGGAAGGAAAGGTTGTTGGAACCCCCGGAAAGCTCCCAGACACCTGGGGCAGATATGTTGGAATGAGAACATTCTCCCAGCAACGGCTAGCACAAATAGGTTGGTTCCCGGTTGTGTATGAAGCTGCTCCATGCTCTCGGGCTCTTGAGTTTTATTTTGATGAGGGCAGAGGACGGGTAGTTGGGAGGGTAGCTACCACAGCTTTAGCGGATCTGAAGAAAAGAGAAGCTCAGCGAGTGAGGATGGCCTCACAGGAAATGATGATTCTTGGTTTTCCATTGGAGGTTGATGAGAAGACCTACATAGTTTTGACTGGTGGGATGTTCTGGGGTCTTGCTCTGGCTGCGATGCTGGTAGATGAAGGAGCTTACTTAGAGGTTATTCTTGTAAATGATCTTGGCCCGATCAGCGCGAATAATCCTGAATTGAGATTCTTTAGTCCTACGGAGCTAAGGAAGATTATTAAGCATGGGGTTGATTATCTGAATCGAGCACATTTTGCAGAAGTAAAAGAGTATCTGGAAAAAATTAATTCTGCACAGGAATACTCCGACGTTGCTGACATTGATCCGTTTAACTCATTAGGGTTGGTTTTAGGACGATCTGCTTATAATCCGAGATTCTTGTAATGCCTTTATGTAAAGAGTCTCTTGGGTATAAAAAGCTCGTAAGAGTTTTAGTACCCGCTTCCTCTTTTTCAGGGAAATTAAAGCTATTTGTTCAGGCAGCTCATGGGTCTTTAAGGGAGGATCTGGTCTTGCTGGGAGGAGCTGGTTGGAACTTCGGGTTGAAAATAGCTGAGGTCGGTCTTGGCCCATCTTCTGGACTTTACACAGACGCTCGTGGGGATTACTGGCTTATCAATATTGATGGAGTCAGCGGAGTTTCGATTGTTCCACTCGGGATTAAATGCACCAATCTGCTCAAGCAGAAGAGAAAAACTATCTCAAATTGGGGAGGAGGGTTCGATAATGAACGG
>JAYRRZ010000112.1:0-1101 GCA_041909865.1 Candidatus Altimarinota bacterium
AAATTCCATGCGCTTGGAAGCAGGAATGTTGCCCACTTCGCGATACGTACCATCTTCCTTGAAGCGGACATAGATAGCTTCGTTGGGGAAAAGGAACGCGACGATATTGATCATGTTAAAAACTCTAAAATTGCTTTGATGATTTTATTTTACAACAATGTTTAGGATTTCTCAACTTTCTCTAATAGGTCATAGTAATCAGGACGCTCATTCAAATGATCAAGTGCAATCTCACGTGCAACACTAGCATCAGTTGTGTGTTCCATCTCAATACGTATACCTTTGCGAAGTTGTTTAGCAAGATCAGCAATTTTAACGTGGTGCTTTGCGGATATTTCACGTAAATTAGGCGTGTACACGTCCAACTTGTTGTGTAGCTCTAATAGAAATTTGGACATAAAAATACCCTCTGTTTTAGAGGGTATTTAGGGAGTCATTTCACATCAAGTTGAAAGTGACGGTGGCAGCGACCGCACTCAGAAACAAAATGACGTTGATGCGATTAGTGCGCCACCATTTCCATTTGGGGACACGACCGAAAATCATCTCATCCAGTTTACTCAGAATGAACACAGATGCAATTGCAACAACACCAGAACAACCGATGGTAAACAAGAGGTCCGGATTCGAAACAGTTCCTTCCCACAGTTGTTGCTCAATTGGGTTGCGATATACAATAATCGATTCGGTCATCATACACCTCAAACAAGTTGCAAATTGAAAAGCTCAACTACGTCATTGCGATAACGTCCAACTGTCTTCCATTCACCATTTTCACGCAGCACCCAACGACCATTGATTTCATTGCCGTTGGGTGCTTTTCCTTGTTCCCGCTTCATGGTCCATGCGCCATCTTCAGAACGATAACCGTGAACTTCACAATCACTATCCACCTCAAACAGCTTAATCACAATACACCTCTCACAAAATATGATAAAGCATTTTCTGTCTAATGACTCGATCGTGCTTCGGTTGACAGATTATACAATACTGAACCCCTGGGACAGCAACGCGTCTCCTGTCTGGAATCACTTCGTCACAGTCCTTACAAAGAATAGCAGAAAGGCGCTGCTTTTGTTCTTGCAACGCCCTTCGTACACG
>JAYRRZ010000113.1:0-7517 GCA_041909865.1 Candidatus Altimarinota bacterium
ATAGAAAAATGCAAAAGCAAGAAAAAACCCGCTCCTCAGGCGGGTTTTTTCTTGATGCTCAACCAAGGATTGAGCAAAGATTAGCTAATCACTGTAGAGGGCGAGCTATGACATAAGGGCATCATGAAATAGTTCGCCCTCAACAGTGTATAAAAATACCAGAGAAAGGCAAAAGGAAAATAGAAGTACATAGTGCATAGGCATAGCACATAGAAAGGAATCTTTGTTTCTATTCCCCCTTGATAAAATGGGGTAAGGGGGATTTTATTTCCGTCATTCTGACACTCGCCTGCGCGAGTGCAGTCTCCGGAAGAATCTGCTCTTGTTTCTATCATTCTTGACTTGTTCACGAATCCAGTCAATAAAAAATGTCATTTCGACGATAGGAGAAATCTTCATTATAATTTTACCGAAGATTTCTCGTCAATTCTCGTACCTCGAATCTCACTCGAAATGACAATGTTCTTTGTCGACACAAAAGAAAAAGCCCGCTAGGCGGGCTTGGATGGCGCTCTTCCATTTCAGGGTCGAACGCGGTAGATCGGT
Source organism: Candidatus Altimarinota bacterium (assembly GCA_041909865.1). Taxonomy (GTDB): domain Bacteria; phylum Patescibacteriota; class Gracilibacteria; order BD1-5; family UBA2023; genus JABFSX01. The sequence goes on from JAYRRZ010000113.1 coordinate 547, forward strand.
CAGATCTTCAGGGTGATGCAGGCGATAATTTTCATCGCGAATCTCCTTGATTTTAATCCGATTGATCCGAATCGGTACGGAACTATTCATTGGATTTTGGAGGTCCAAGAATTCGTCTAAGTGATTGTAGCGAGAGAGTGTTATTTTGTCAAATTTTTTGAATAAGGATGGCTTTCTCTCTTTTGGCAAGTTTTTTTCTCTTGATATTTCCCGTGAATCGATAAGATGCACTTATCTCCCTCACTTTTCGCCTATGTGAACCGTGTTCTGGCAGATACATACTTCCCTGCTTTTATTAGCCTCTTTTAGTTTTTTCTCAGGGAGGTTTTTTTAAACAGAGCATACTTTGTGTATAAATAATCAGGAATCTTCATAGGGACCTCTGCAAAATTTGTCTTTTCGGCTTGTCACTGTCGTTCCTCACTCACCGTACGTACCGTGTACGTTTCGCTTCGGTACTCGTTTCGCACCAAAGATACTTCATTTTTCAGTGGTCCAACACGCATATCAAGATCGAGATGTCAAGGATTTTGCAGAGGTCTCCATACTCTCTCATAAATAATTCCCAATTGCTTCTTTCCAGAAATAACAAATACAAATTCTCATCACTCAAGATGTATTTTCTAATCTCTCCTCTATGTTCTCCTCACTCACCTTCTGGATTGTTCTCTATCTGTTACTTTCTATTGGTATCGGACTCTATGCGGCTCGTCGAGTCAAGACCGATACGGACTATATTCTGGCAGGAAGATGACTCCCACTCTATATCGTGATTGCAACAACCTTTGCTACGTGGTTCGGGTCCGAGACGGTTCTCGGGACATCATCCACATTTCTGGAAGAGTGAATTGTTGGTATCCTCGCAGATCCATTTTGAGCATGACTCTGTCTCATATTGGTTGGTCTCTTTTTTGCGAAGCCATTGTACCGTATGGGAATCCAGACACTCTGAGATTTTTATCGCCAAAAATACGGAAGAACCGTAGAAGTGCTTGCTTCTATCATGATTATTATCTCGTATATTGGATGGGTATCTGCTCAGATTGTTGCCCTTGGACTCGTATTTGATATTATTTCTGAGGGAAGTGCTCTCACATGGATTACGCAGACACAGTGGTCATTTATTGGTGGAATTATTGTTCTGGTATATACCATCTTCTGAGGAATGTGGTCAGTTGCTATGACAGACTTTTTTCAGATGATTATTATTATGGTTGGTATGCTTTTCGTCGCTTGGTATCTGAGTGGAGATGCCGGAGGAGTTACGAATGTTGTTTCTCAGGCAGTAGCAGATGGCAAGTTCTCACTTTTTGGTGACGAAAGAATCACCTTGGTTGGTATTGTGGCGATTCTCTCCGCCATATTGACCATGGGATTTGGTTCGATTCCACAGCAGGATGTATTTCAGCGGGTTCTCTCGGCAAATAGTGAAAAAAATGCAAGCCGTGGAGGAATTATCGGAGGAAGTTTGTATATTGTATTTGCTTTTGTACCTATTATGCTCGGGTATGCAGCGTATATGATTGCACCAGAGCTTGTCGCAGGAGCTACCGATACACAGCGAGTTCTTCCGATTCTTATACTCGAAAAAACCCCGCTTATTATGCAGGTAATGTTCTTCTGAGCCCTCCTCTCGGCAATCATGTCGACGGCAAGTGGAACACTCCTCGCTCCATCTGCGCTCTTTGCAGAGAATATTATGAGACCATTTCTTCCCAAGATTACTCACAAAAAACTCCTCATCCTCACTCGTACCTCAGTTCTCGGGACGTTTCTTATTATTATGTCGTTTGTTGCCTACAAGTATGCTCATGATGAAGCTCGTATTTTTTCGATGGTGGAAAGTGCATATAAGATCACCCTTGCCGGTGCATTCGTTCCTCTTGTATTCGGCATCTATATGAAAAAAGTACATACGATTAATGCTCTCCTCTCGATGTTTGTTGGTGTTGGGACATGGATTTCTGTTGAGTTTTTTCTTGAAAAAGAGATGATTGTAGGACTTGAACCACATTTCTTTGCATTTCTTCTATCGATACCAGCATTTTTCACTGGTTTTATTATAGCAAAATGGGCATGAGGAACAAAAGATGAAATATAAATTTGACTTTCTATATAAATCTATACTGTTTGAGATAACTCTATATAATAATATTATATTCTATGTCTGAGAATAACAAGCTATTTGATCCTAATATTTCCAACATATTTGCAATGGACCAATTTATTGATGATAATATCTGAGTAGTGTGATATCCTAAGGATACAGAAGGGAATCTTCGTACACTAGAAGAAGCTTGAGCAGAACATGCTGCAATGCAATTAGCAAGAAATAATTGAGGCAGAATTCATAACGTGCTTTCAGCATAATTCAATATTTGGATTGTCGATTTATAGAATGAGTAGCATGAATGGTTCGTTTCATTATGAATTCTCACCAAGAAAAAATAGACAGAGATGATTATTTCAAACAACTCAATCTTTGAGAAATTCGATAAGTTATTCATGAAACAAAAACTTGCTTTTTTCTAAGTTTCTCTATAATAATCCCGATTCTCTCCTCGGAAAATGTGGACTGAATTGGGATTTTTGTTTTTATAAGGATATTTCCTCACTCTGAGACTGGATTGCTTCGTTCCTCGCAATGACGGGATGATAGCTTCTCTATTCGATACGAGTGTTACATATCTATGAGCACTTATCTCGGCAAGGATTATTTTTTTACTATTTTTATTTATGGCAAATGCAACGCTCGTAAAGAGCATGCTCGAAAACGCGGTTCATATCGGACACAAGCGTGAATACTGGTCTCCGAAGATGCGAGATTATATCTACGGAATACAGAATGGTGTACACGTATTTGATCTCTATAAGACAGCAGAACTTCTTGAAGAAGTAAAAGCAATCCTAGAAGATCTGACTTCAAAAGGAAAGAGTATCCTCTTCGTAGGTACAAAGGTGCAATCTCGTGATCTCGTTGAGGCACTTGCTACCAGTACTGGACACTACTATATCAACTCAAAGTGGGTTCCAGGACTTCTCACAAACTTCACTACCATCAAGAAGCGTATTGGCTACTACAACGAGCTCGAATCAGATCTTGCCAATGGTATGCTCGATGGACTCACCAAGAAAGAAAAGTCTGTAAAAATGAAAGAGCTTGAAAAACTCAAGGCTTCATATCAGGGAGTAAAAGATCTCAAGAGAACTCCAGATATTATTGTTGCGGTTGATGGACACTTCGAAGATCTCGCCCTCACAGAAGCAATGACTCTTGGAATCACGACAATTGCTCTCCTTGGTTCAACGGGTGATATCGACAAGACAACATACTTTGTTCCTTGTAATGTGAACTCTATCAAGGCACTTGCGTTTATACTCGGAGAAATCAAGAGCGCAATCAAGCCACGCAAAGTATCTGATGAGAAGCGACCAGTATTTGCTAAGACAGAAAAGCTCCCAGGAAAGAAGCCTGTTTCCAAGGCAAAAACAGAAGAATCGGCTGAATAATCTCGTCCCTGTCATTCTGAACGAGCGTGTTCCCCGTGAAATATAATCCAGAATTCTCGTGTTTTTTTATCCTGGATAACGTACTCCGATAGAAGATACATACCAATAGTAGGTGGCGTTTATTTCTTCACTTCCCTTCTATGACTTCCGAAAATATTATTTCTCAACAAGAACGAGTTGTTGCAACTCTCGCATCCTTCCTCTTTTTTCTTCCTATTCTCATGAAGAAGAAAACAGACTTTACGGTTTTTTACATGAAGCAATCATTTCTCCTCTTCGTGGTAAATTTTTTCTGTATGCTGGTTGGGGCTCTCTATTGGTCGTTTGGTGATATTGCCAATCTTATAGCTTTTATTCTCTTTGTTATTTCTGTTTTTCTTGCTTGGAACGCATGGAGTGGAGAAAAATTCTCTGTTCCTGGACTCCTGGAGAATAGCGAGAAACTCATAGCAAAACTTGGAATATCCGATTGGTTTACTCCAGGAAAATAGATGGTGAGCAACAAGATGGTTTCTAATTTTTAATTGTTAATTTTTCATTGTTTATGGTTACTCCTCAAATGATTAAGGAACTCCGTGAAAGAACTGGAGTTGGTATGTCTGATTGTAAAAATGCTCTCGTAGAGGCAAATGGTGATATGGAAGCGGCCATCGAGTCACTTCGCAAGAAGGGTCTTGCTAAGGCTGCGAAGCGTGCTGGAAATGAAACAAATGAGGGAAAAATCAAGATGGTTAACGAAGGATCAGCGGTATACGTTGCGGTCGTTACTTGTGAGACAGATTTCGTTGCTCGAAATGAGACATTTGATGCTATGCTCGGACACTTTATCGATATGCGCAAGGCTGAGTCATCTGATGAGGCGGCTATCGCCAAGGCAGAAGAGCTCAAGGCAAGTGAATACACTCTCAAGGTAGGAGAAAATATGGTTATCAAGGCACTTGCAAAAATCGAAGGCGAAGTGATGGCAAGCTATGTTCACTCAAACTTCAAGAATGGAGCGGTGGTAGTAGCAAAGGCTGGTACTGATGCTGACAAGCTCAAGCAGGTTGCTATGCACGTTGTAGCGACAAATCCTCAGGTAATCTCTCCAAGCGATATCTCCGATGATATCGTTGCCAAGGAAAAAGAAATCCAACTTGCCCTCATGCAACAGGATCCAAAGAATGCTGGTAAGCCAGCAGAAATCCTCGAGAAGATTATCGATGGAAAGATGACCAAGTTCCGTGAGGAGAATGCACTTCTTACTCAACCATTTGTGGTTAATCCTGATCAGAAGGTTGGTGATTTTATCGGTAAGGACAATATCATTGCCTTCTACCGATACAGCATCTAAAAATACTGGAAAAAGTCTCCAAGAAATTGGAGATTTTTTTTGATTGTTTCTGATTTTTTCATATAGTTTTTCGAACTATTTTTCTATGAATACTCTTCTCACATTTTCGTCTATTATTTGCTGACTCTTGCTCCTCACTTATTGAGGGAATATCCTCGTGGATGGGGCTGTCTCGCTCGCAAAACGGTTCTGAATCTCAGAAGCTATCATCGGTCTCACTATCGTGGCTATTGGTACGAGTATGCCAGAACTCGTTGTTTCAGTTCTCGCGAGTATTTCTGGGAATACGGAGATTGCTATCGGAAATGTTCTCGGCTCAAATATTGCAAATGTATTTTTCATCCTTGGTCTCACGGCGGTAATCTCTCCGATTGTGCTGACGCGTACAACGAGATTTTTTGATCTGCCAATTGTTCTCCTTACGAGTGTCTTACTTTTGATTCTGGTGAGTGATATTTTCCTTGATGGGGCTCGTCAGAATACAATAGGTCGAATTGATGGTTTGGTTCTCATTTCTGTCGCTATTGCATATATTCTCTATTCGGTGAAGCACAATAACTTTATCCCCGATGAGAGCAGTGAAGTAATACGAAGTATTCCTCTCTGGAAATCAATCCTGTGGATTATACTTGCTGTGGTTCTCTTGTTTTCTGGAGGAAAAATTCTCGTTGATGGGGCAGTAGATATTGCTCGATCATTCCAAGTTTCAGAGAGTATCATTGGACTCACGATTGTGGCTATTGGCACGAGCATGCCTGAGCTCGTGACCTCTATCATTGCTGCAAGACGAGGGAATCCTGATATCGCGGTGGGAAATGTCGTCGGTTCTAATATCATGAACATACTGGTAATCCTCGGAGTATCTTCGATGATTGCTCCACTCCCCTTCCTCTCGAGTTCTTTCATTGATCTCCTCCTCGTCATATCTGCACCCATTGTTCTCTTGCTCCTATCATTCGTCTGGACTCGGAATATGCTCTGAAAAAAAGAATGACTCCTCCTTGTATCGATATATCTCCTCTATATCCTCTATCTCTTGGCACATGAGATGCAGTAAAATGATTGACAAAAATCACTTTTCGATATAATCCCTCTGTTCAAGGACTATTTTTAGTCCCATAGCACAGTGGTTAGTGTAGCGGTCTCCAAAGCCGTAGACCAAGGTTCGAATCCTTGTGGGACTGCCAATCCTTGACAAATTAAATATTTCTATCAGAAGGATAGAAATATTTTTTTATTTCAGGAAGAGTGAGTTCATGTGGTTGTCCACAACATCATCATCTCTCTATCAATACGAGATATATCTGCATAGCATCAGAAATACAATATGATGTATAGTATCTTACTCCAAAATACTCAGAGTACCTTCTATAGTAAAAGAATTCGCGTATTTGTTACTTGCTTTTTTTATAGTATCGCTATACTTCATGGTAAATCTATACATATTCCTATTGGGCAAATCTGATTCCTTTTTACTATTTACTTTTCTCTTGTATGTTTGAGCAGACTCAAAGATGGTGGAATAAGAAAAAGAGTATATCTTTTGTGATATATTCTTTTCTTTTTGTTGTTGCTTTTTTCGGTGGCTCGTTTTTTTCTCTTGATGAGACTAATGCTTCCTCACTGGTTCCAACGATTCACTCAGTTTCGACTTCTGGAAACTGGAATGATCCAAATAGTTGGATAGAAGGAAGGGTTCCGACTCCAACAGATGTCGTGGCTATTCGTGGAACTATTACACTCAATGCCGTTCCTACGATTTCGGGGCTTCTTGTTGATTGGGGAGGGAATATCGCTGGAGCGACTACTATTACTGTGAATGGAGACATCGAGAATCATGGAGTTATTTCTGGAAATTCATATATTACTCTTAATAGTGGAAATCTTACAAACCGAGGAGTCTGGTTGGTACAAATGACTACCATAAATGGAATAGCAAGTATCGTAGATTCAGACACCCCCATTATGGGAAGTATCTTACTTAATTCAGACATTTCCATCATCTGAAACCTGAATCTCTCTGGATACATATGATTTCAGCATGGAGTCCATAACATCTCTCTCCAAGATGGTCATGGTATTATTTCTAAAGCAGGTTTTTATGATGGTACTGCCATCATCTCAGGAA
>JAYRRZ010000114.1:0-7555 GCA_041909865.1 Candidatus Altimarinota bacterium
GATTTCCTGATTATAATACACTCATAGATAAAATTCTCGGTATCGAAAGTAAGAACTGATAATTCATCAACAAAGCGGTCAGATTGTACTTCCCGAAATGAGGAGTTCTTGGCGCTGGATTCCAAGAAAAATGATCAATATTATTCTCTCTGGTTACAGAATTTATTCTGTACCTTTGGGAGAAGGAGTTGAATTGAGTTGAACAATAGCAGTAGGAAGAGCGGCAAGTGCCGTGAAGTGATCTATGCAATGGTTTATTTTATACTTCTCGCCTCAATCCCGACGAATTCCGAGAATCGAATAATCAGGTACCTCGGGTTCATCCTTCTCCACTAGTCATCAATCAGACCCCAATTTATACGATACTTTTTTAGGTTTTTCCTCAGGATGAGGACTACCATCAATATATATCCAATCCAAATCAGTTACTTTCCCTCCCGAACAACGGCCAAGCATTGGTTGACGCATTTTTATATGTTCTAATGATTTTTCTGCATACAAACTATTATCTTTGGCAAGATATTCTAAATCAGCAAGATGTCCTCCATGATATTTTGCCATCCATTCTCGCCCAGTGCGGGTATAGTAGTAAATGTTTGGATAAATACCTGCCTCACGGGCTTGTGCTTCGGTCAGATCCGCATATTCAGGAAATGCCTCGTAGACCTTTTTCCAGAGCTCGAATCCTTTATATGTCTTTCCTTCAATAGAATATTCCATTTCTTCATAGCTTCTTTTATAACATATCATTGGGGGATTTTCCTTCGTATGAACTGCATATAATCGTTGTGCTGGGCTTGGATCTAGAATCCCCCCTGCTTCAAAGAATCATTTTTGAGGAGGACCGAAACCACATGGGAATGTCAGGCATTGGTTTCCATAAATCTCTATTTTTTTGGGTCTTCTGAGACGACTAAGGTGAAGCGAGAGAATCTGTTGAATCTGTCGTGCTCAAAGGTTCATCTGGGATAGTGTTTCCTTAAGCGCTGGATGATCTGCTTTACGTTCCGGTAGTGCCTCAATTGCTGACATATATAAAATGATAAGAAAGTAGTATTTACATTAATATTTTACTACATTTATATATTTTGTCAATATAATTTCCTCTCGGATGCTACTGTTTTTTCTGTTTAGTAGTCACTCTATTTATAACAACCATACAAGGCATACCAGTCATCTGTCAATCTACATACTTGTGGAGGGCTGATGATGGATAAATGCCGAGACAACGAAGACGACCACTTGTATTCAAAGAAGCGGAAGCCAGACATGAACAATTTCCAATATCAATCACATACGCAGAATTTGCATGATACCAACCAATCGGGGCTTGGCGGATAGCGGCAAGTCGTTCCTTAATTGTTCCTTTTCCCTCGGTAGCTTGCCAGATATCCCAGAGTTCTCCTTCAAATAGATTATTCAAATCAGCAAGATGTCCTCCATGATAGGTTGCCATCCATTCTCGCCCAGCGGAATTGTAGTAGAAGATTTCTGGATAAATTCCTTGCTTACGGGCTTGTTTTTCGGTCATATTCGCATATTCAGGAAATGCCTCGTAGACCTTTTTCCAGAGTTCGAATCCTTTATAGTACTTTCCTTCAATAAGATATCCCATTTGTTCAAAGCTTCTTTTCCAACACATCATCATCGTCTGTCGATTTTTTTTTGTTTTTGCTTGTTTTAGTGTTGGATGTATAATCCCCCCTTCTTTACTGAACTTGCTCGGAGGATGACCGAAACCAAATGGTAACGACAAGACTGTTTTTTCAGCAATTTCTATTGTGTTGGGTCAGTCGAGGGCTATTGCGATTCTATGGGTTGTAGTTCATCGTTGTATTCAGGAAGCACAAAAAAACCGTCATCATTCTCGTGAAAATGATACTCCTGATTCAGAATGTCTCCAGCTTTGAAGTGACATACACTAATAAGAACGTACCAGGTACTCTGCCTTTTTACTGTATTTATCTATTTTATCAATAGTATTTTTGAACAAGAAAGGTACGTGGCATACTATTATACTGGAAGGGCTTCCTTAACTGGAAGGTCTTTCGTAACTTGAAGGGGTTCGTGAACTGGATGGTCTTTCGTAACCTTAACGGGAGAGTCTTTCTTAACTGATATGACGACTATATGCGAAGCAAAAGCAGACGTCTCAATGAGTCATGTCCCTCTCATGTCACTATCAGAGCAAACTTCCACAGCAGAAACAAGCTTATGAGGACCTATCCTCTCTGAACCAGAAACAAAAAACGCCCTTCTCCCAACGTCGTGTATTTTCGGACCCATTTCTGTCATACTACACCAGCCAGTCGGAGCTTGATTAAACGCAGCGAGTCTTTCTGTAAGAGTTCTTCATGTTCCATTGGAAGCTGTCAAAATATCAGGGAGTTCTCCTGAATGGCGATAAACTGATAGATCAGGCTCCAAATTCAATTTGGCAAGACGTCCTCAATGATATTGTGCCATCCATTTTCATGCAGCGCGAGTATAGTAGTATATAGTTGGATAAATTCCTTGCTTGCGGGCTTGTTGCTCCGTCATATCCCTATAATCAGGAAATGCCTCGTAGACCTTTTTCCAGAGTTCGAATCCTCTATATGTCTTTCCTTCAATAGAATGTTCCATTTCTTCAAAGTTTCTTGTATAACATAGCATTGGTTCCTTACCATCCGTTAGAAGTGTTTCTACTTGTGATGATATTGGATTTTGAACCCCACCTGCCTCAAAGAATTTTTGTGGAGGAGGACCGAAACCAAATGGTAACGACAAGATTTCATATTCATGATTTGTTTCTATTGTTTCGGGTCAGTTGAGGGTTCTTGAAACAGTCTTTTCTGTAAAAGGAATCTGTATTACTGAACCAGGAGTTTTTACTGGTTCTGCTTGTGGAAGAACTTGTCAATTGGCAAGTAACATAAAAACAATAACTAAGATACTACTATTTAGTATTTCTTTATAATATATTTATATATTTTGTCAAAAATATTTTTCATTCTCTTACTACAAAGAACTCTTTTGTTTGAAACAACCTATGCTCGGCTGATTACGAGAAGAAGGAACTTTAAGCGGCTATATCAAAAAATTCTGTTTCAATTTCAAGCTTTTCATTGTCTGTCTCCATTAACATTTTTTGATGGAAGTGAAAGTCAAAGTGAGTGTGAGAGCCAAGAATTGACAACAAAAAATCTCTCACTTTTTCAAATGAGGGATTTTTGATTTTTCATGGTAGCGCTACGGAGAATCGAACTCCGGTTTACGGGATGAAAACCCGCTGTCCTAACCACTAGACGATAGCGCCATAAACAATAGAACTCGATGATTCATCGAGGGCGATCTAGGGAAATATGGTGGGCGTACCTGGACTTGAACCAGGGACCTCAGCATTATCAGTGCTGCGCTCTAACCAGCTGAGCTATACGCCCGAAATGAGGAATTCTTGGCGCTGGATTCCAAGAAAAAATGGTCGGAGATGCGAGACATGAACTCGAAAGCCCCATGTGCTCCGAAGTATGGTCGCGTAGCGCACAGAAGAATCTCTTGCAAATCCGGAATGGTCGGAGACGCGAGACTCGCAACTCGAGAGCCCCATAGCTCACAAAGGAATTGTGCGCGGGGCGCATCATGCCACAAATCACATGAATCCAAAAACCGAATGGTCGGAGACGCGAGACTCGAACTCGCAACCCCATGCTCCCAAAGCATGTGCGCTAGCCAATTGCGCCAGTCTCCGATATTAATGAAAACAATCTCGATTCGAGATTGTTTGTGTAGCCCCAAAGTGGAGCGGGCGATGGGACTCGAACCCACAACAGTCTGCTTGGAAGGCAGGGACTCTAGCCATTGAGCTACGCCCGCATGGTATATACCTTCATTACTGAAGGCTTGGGCATTTTATAAAAACAGGGCTTATTGTCAAACTTTTTTGCAAGAAAAAACCTCCCGTGACCAATGGGAGGTTTTTATATTAAAGCTTATTTTTTCTGAGCCTCTGGAGCTGGAGCCTGAGGTGCTGGTTGCTGAGCTCCTGAAGCAGGTTGCTGGAGACATGCAACATTGACTACTCCCATAGTAACACCCGTGCCAAGCTGGATAGGAATTACCTGCTTACAACCATCAGATACCTGAGCATTGAGAGCTTGCCCGAGATTGATAAATGCTGTGAGGTATCCTTCATTCTTTCCGTTCTGGTAAGCATTACCACTAAAGCTCTTGAGAGCATCAGATACGGCAGCATTGTATCCATTCTGGTATGCAGTGACAGCAGTACTCTCAACAGTAGACTTGTTGATGTATGGATATGCAACCGTGAGAAAAAGGTAAAGAGAAGTGAATGCTACCCATACCCAGAGGAGTATCATCCCAACACTGAGGCTCTTTTGAGGAGTCTGTTCAAACATAGTAGAGAAAATTTACGAAATAACGGTGATATTCTATAAAAACTCTCCTCTCTCGCAAGCATATTCTCGTATTTTCGCTTTACTAATAGAGAAAATATTTTTTGAAAAACTCCCCATAATGGGGAGTTTTTGTGGCTTATTGGACTGTATCGGTGGGTGTATTTTCAACTACTGTGATAGGTGGTGGTACGAGTGTGGTACTCTCTGGAGGGGTGATGGTCGTTGATTCGATTGATGTCTCAGGAGTTGGAACTACTGGAGTAGTTGTCTCAATCAATGGTTCATCCGACTGAATATTCTCGGTATCTTCAGGAGTGGTCGGTATACTCGGAGTATCTATCTCCGTGGTGGTACTACTCGGAGTATTCTGAGTTCCTATTTCTTCTTGAGGGACTGATTCAGTATCAGATGAAGATGGAGAATCTATCACGAGAGGAGTCTCGCCTGAAACCGTCTGAGGAGAATCAACCTCTACCACAGGAGGCATTGTTGCCACCTGATGTCCTGCCCCACTTCTCGAAGACCTCGCTCAACGTACCATAATAGCAATCCAATCAAATGATATATCAGATGAAGATGGTTCAGAGAGAACAATGGTAAATCCATACGTAGACTTGCCCGTGATGCGGTAGGAAACAAATGAATTCGATGAAGTAGTAATTTTTGGAGTCACTTCGTAAGGTCGAGAGAAATTCACCTCTACCGAACTAGCTCCAGCCTCGATAATCGCAGTACCAGCCATATCCTCGTCCTCAAATATCACACGTCCAGCAAAAGTAACATTCGCACGGAATACAACAGAACGAGTGAAACTCACGAAGGATTCAAAAGTTGTCTCAGCTTTTATGAAGAGAGCATCTGCTGTTCGATCAAATGCCGCGATAATAGCTTTCTCGGTATCCGTAAGAACAGGAGGTTGCGTTACTACCGTAGTAGTCACTTGGGTTGTTTCCTGGGTCACTGGAGCCGTATTCTGAGATACTGACTGTTGTGACAGGAGTGTGGCTATCTCTGATTGGAGCTTCTCTACATCAGAAGCAAGAGAGTTCACGCTTCCTGAGACAGAAAGGAGCGCAGACGCAATCGTATTAACCACTGAGCCGAATCCATCGAGAGAAAGTCCACTTGCGGTCAGTGAAACCCCTGAAGCAAAGCTCGGAGAGAGCTTGGAGAGAGACTTCTGCACCATGAAGGTAAAGCGATCGAGTGGGTCGGTATTATCAATAGTAACTCCAGAGTAATTTTGTGCATAGGCGGTATATTCTGCATCGTCCACACCATCATAGTAGGTATTCTGGATAAATACAATCACTGTCCCCTGCTCTACTCATGAAAGTCCCGTGAGCGCCTTACCAACAACACGTCCTGGCTGTGTCGCTTTCATACCCACTCATGGGATACTCGAAGCTGTGATATAATCACCTGGATTGATAGCACCATTTTTGAGAGTAACCTTCACTGGAACGCGTCCAGAGAGACCGACGATCACTGGCTTCCCTGCTCCATCGGTTTCACCGAGCACCATGCCTGGCTTGGTTGAGATGATGCCGATTGCTTTACTATCATATGGAGTTGTTGATTTTTTGACCTGAGAGATTCCATCTCCTGTGAGAGAGACGATATCTCCCTCAGCTACCGTATGATCATCTGCGTAGTAGATCTCCGCAAAGTCGGCACCACGTACGCGATACGCCTTGATGATACTACCTTGACGACCAATAGTATTCGATGCATTGGCGGTAAATTGTGCCCATTGGAGTGTCACAGTACCAGCAGTTCCTCCATTGGTGATGGTTCCATATCCAATATATGATTGTTCTGCACCATTACCAGGAATAGACGCTGTAGCTGTTCCACATGTTGTAACCCTGCTATTAACAGTTCCTGTTGGTAAATAGAAATTATATTGACATGTTGCTCCTGCCGGGGCCGTCATAGCAAATTTAAAATCTGGGGTCGTACCAGAAACACCATTGAAGTCAACATTGAATATCCATGTTTCATTTGCACCAATAGGAAAAAACAAATGATTATCGTTCTGAAGGGTTCCTGTATTATTAATAGTTTCATCTGCGGTCTTTGTAGCAAATGCCGTTCCATCCCCTTGTTGATCTCCGATCAATTTCCATGCAGTACCATTCCACATAGCTGAGAAACTTTGTCCCGCTTCAATACGTTCACCGAGCATTGTGAAGCCAACTGTACCAACATTATTGATATAGATAATACGTCCGGTGGAAGTATTTGTAGGAGTTGGGAGAGTGAGAACTTGATTAGCCGTTGTCTGATTGATACTAAATGTAGTTTTGATATCGACGGTTCCAGTTGCAAGTCCAATACTTCCACCAGCTACCAGATTGGCCACATGCAGAGCTCCGAACACGGTAGATCCGTTGTTATGAAGAGTTGCTGCTGGTGTATTGGTTCCGAGACCGAGTCGTTTGTTGGTATTGTCCCAGAAAAAATTGGTAGTATCTTGCGTCACCTTTCCAGCACTATCCGTGAAGACGATAGATCCTGTAGCAAATCATGAGAACACTGGAGCCTGGTCAAATGTCTTTACTCCAGCCAACACTTGAGCCCCCGTTGACACCAGTCATCGTGCGGTGAGAGAAGCATTGGGAAGATTAAATGTATGAACATTTCCGACGGAAGAGATATTAAAATCACTTCCTGCGGTTCCGATAGCAAATGTCTGAGTCACGCCAGTGAGGCCATTAATAGAACCGATTTTGTTGTTGAAGATATTCCAGTCTAGTGCGGAAAGAGCACCAGTGGTGGTTGTATTGGCGAGTGCAAGAGAGAGTCCAGTTCCAGATATAGACAATCCGTTGGCAGTCGCAATATATCCAACCTTGTTATTGAAGGTATTCCAGTCCGTTGCGGAAAGAGCACCAGTAGTCGTTGAGTTGGCAATATTGATTCCAAAGAGTCCAGTTCCAGAATTATACGTAAGAGGTCCTGTCACTCCGAGTGATTGACGAGCACGAACTGCCGTAAAATAAAGATTGGTTGAGCCTTCAGTAAAGTTATCCGTTGTTCCAGTGAAACCAAAGACACCTGTCGTATTATTGTAGGAAAGAAGTCATCCTGTTACTGAGAGACTGGTGAGACTGATTTTTGTAGCAACCAGTCCAGAGAGGGAGAGGATATCTGTA
>JAYRRZ010000115.1:0-4310 GCA_041909865.1 Candidatus Altimarinota bacterium
AGTGTATAAAAAGTATAGTATTTTGCAAGTTTTTTTGACTTCAATCGTGCTAACTCTCTTTGGTGAGAGCATTTATGAGATTCCTGATAAGTTGTATTTTTTTATCGAGAGGAGACTTGTTCGTGAGGATTTCATTGACAACGTCGGGAATTTCTTGGAGTACGCGGTCTTTTCTGAGTGTATCGAGTTCAATTTCTTTGGATTGCCTCTCTTTTTGCTTGCGAATCTCTCTGATAATATGACTCCTGATTTTTTGATAGTAGAGACTATATTGGGGGTATTTATTATTGTGATTTCTCTGAAATCAGAGATCACGTAGTAGTAAGGGGATTTTCTTGTTTATTCCCTTTTCTTCCATAAACTTATCCGCAAGTTCGGGATTATTTCGTTTCTCTAACCCACCGACTATCTGTATCCACTTGGGCAATGCTAGCTTAATTTGGTGCAAGAATCATGTATAGATATCCTCACTTTTTTTTACTTCTTTCTTATCTGGATTGAGTCACTCTCGCCAAAGGTTCAATTGATACGGTATTGAATCACCTTCTGGTTGAAAGGGTTGTGGAAGTGGATATGGATAGTTGCTTTGCATAAATAAATAATTCCCTATAATTGTAGTATATCATAATAAAAAAATCAAATTATGAATTTTCTCATCGGATGAATTCTTATAGCTCTTGGAATTGTTATTATCAGATTTCGGTATCAGATATACAATTTTACAGGGGATTGGGATTGGGCTGTCAAGTATCTTGGTGGAAATGGTACTGTTGTGGCTCTTGTGCTTATCGGAATGCTCCTCATCGGAACCGGTGCGGCATATCCATTTTGAGTTATAGACCTCTGAGGGAGAAACATGAAAACACAAACTTCGCAAACAGTCTCAGAAAATCAACGATAAAAGCCCGATTTGGGCCTTTATTATTGCATAGAGACAAGACGGATATTGACGAGTTCAGGGATCTCAAACTTGAGTCGTGACTCAAGACGGTCATAGATATAGTAGTCATCTTCATCAATTGTGAAGGAGAAGGTATCTCTCGCTGAGTTGTTCCCGAGGTCTTCAGCATTGATGCTCTTGATATTGAGCCCCATACGATAAAAAATCTCTGTCAGTTCCATGAGGAGACCACGACGGTCTCGGAGGATACACTCAATCGTAAAACTGATACCAGTATCTCTTTTTTGAGTGCTCCAATATGCTGGTATTCGACGTTCGAGTTCAACTTTGGCAACATTTTTACACTTGATAGTGTGGACGGTCACGATTCATTGTCAGATGACTCAAACAATTCGTATGTCCTGAGGAGTCGGACGACAGCATTGAGCAATGCGATATGGGATATCTCGTTCTTTTCCGATGATGATGGTTGCTGGTTCTTCTTTTTCGATTGGTGAGGGTTTTTTCTTTTTTTTCTTCTTTTTTTCTTCTTTTTCCTCCTGGATTTTGCCCATTCAAAAATGATGTGTAATAACATCATCATGAATTGCCTTGAGGATGCTTCCTGGTTTTCGTGAAAGATTTCCGAGTTGTACGAGGACGTCTTCTTTTTGTTTGGTATCAAGGTTCTTCCCGTCAATATTTCGGAGAATCGAAAGCTCCTTGTCAAGACCATTTCCATAGTGTCTTTCTAGGTAGCTATTGAGGATAAGTCGTCATTTCTCCACAAAGAATGCACGTTCTTCACGATTGATAAATTGTCGTATATAATCTCTTGCCTTTGATGTCTGAACAATTGAGAGCCAGATTGGATTTGGTTTTTTGTGAGAGTCAGTTATAACTTGGATACTTTCCCCATTGTGAAGCTCGTAGTCAAGAGGAACCACTTGTCCATTTACTTTTGCAATGGTGAGTTGATTCCCAAGATTTGAATGGATGGCATAAGCAAAATCAATCGGAGTGGAGCCTTTTGGGAGGGTGATGATATCTCCTTTTGGTGTAAAGACAAAAATCTGATCGGAGAAGACGTTCATATTCATCTCGCTCATAAATTCGATTCCTCATTTTGTCTCATCAACGATGGACTTGATAGTTTTTACCCAGTAACTATCTTTTGATGACTTGGACTTGCCTGATTCAGAGTATTCAAAGTGTGCTGCTACTCAGATTTCTGCTTGTGTATGCATCTCTGGAGTTCGAATCTGTATCTCTGTTGGCTGTGAACGAACTTCTGGGAAAAGCCCAACCACGGTAGTATGAAGTGACTGATATCCATTTTCTTTTGGGAGAGCAATATAGTCCTTAAAACGTTTTGGCATCGGGACAAATATATTGTGGAGAACTCCGAGAATCTCATAACAATGAGGAATATTATCCGTGATGATGCGGACAGCAAAGAGGTCATAGAGATCTCGTGCATGAGTATAAGCATATTCCTTACGTGAGAGCTTTTTGTAAATACTAAAAGGTGACTTGATTCGATAGGATATATCAATGATGGGGACATGAGTTGCAATAACTTCTCGGATAACAGATTGTGCTTTCTTTAGGAAATATTCCTGCTCTTCTTTTAGTTCATCAAGCTCCTTCTGAATATCTCTATATTCCTCTGGATGGAGGTTTTTGAAACACTCGGTTTCAAGTGATTCTTTGAAGTCAAAGATACCAAGCCTATCAGCAATAGGAGCATAGATATTGAGAGTCTCAAGAGCGATTCTCTCTCGTTTTCTTGCGTCTGGATGATATTCCAGAGTCTGCATATTATGCAGGCGATCCGCGAGTTTGACGATAATGACACGGAGATCATCCACCATCGCGATGAACATTTTCCTGAGACTCTCGACAGATCTCTCCTCTCCACGGTATCGGATGGCTGAAAGTTTTGAGAGTCATTCACAGATAATCGCTACTTCAGGTCAGAATTTTTCTTCGATATCTTCTTTTTCGTACTGAGTATCCTCGATAACATCATGGAGAAGACAAGATTGTATCGAGACAATGTCAGGTTTTAATACGAGGAGAATCTTGGCGGCTTCGAGTGGATGGATAATATAGGGGTCTCCACTTTTTCTGAGTTGTCCATGATGTGCTGCTCGAGCAAAGTGATATGTATCAAGTAGCACACGTTCAATCTCAGCTCTATCATGCTGCATGTATACTGTTGCTGCATCAATAATCTCATGGATGAGAACATCACATGCGGTATAGTCTATTTCGGGCTTGATGGGGATTGATTCAGTCATGGGGTTCGAGAATTATTGTCTGAGTTCGAGACCGTGTTCTTGCATCTTGGTTATTATTGAGTTCTGGACAGTGAGGGCATCTTCATCAGAAATGGTGTCATCCATATTTGTGAGCGTAAAGGAAAAATTTACACTCTTCTTCCCTGCTCCGATCTTGGATGGGTCTCGATAAATAGAGTCAACGACCACATTGGCAATCCATGGATGAAGAGCATCTATGAGATGAGCCATTGGTCCAGTTTCGATTTTTTCTGACATAACGAAGTTGAGTTCTCGGGTAATTGTCTGATATCGCGAGATAGGATGGAATAAGACTTCCTTGTCAGCGTGGAGCTCCAGGATGGTCTCATATTCTACTTCAAAATAGAGAGTATCGAGAGGTACACCGTATGCCTCTCGGCAAAGTGGATGAATCTGACCAAATCGAGCAATAATTATTTCGCCATCTCGATATTCTCCGGCGATACCAGGATGAAGAAACGGGAGAGTATGGGTATTATTGTGGAGGGGCGGTACATATCCAAGAATTTCCATGAGAAAGTTCTCGAGATCATTTCTCAGAGCGGTAATATC
Source organism: Candidatus Altimarinota bacterium (assembly GCA_041909865.1). Lineage (GTDB taxonomy): Bacteria > Patescibacteriota > Gracilibacteria > BD1-5 > UBA2023 > JABFSX01. The sequence goes on from JAYRRZ010000115.1 coordinate 3,757, forward strand.
TCCTCCCGTCATAATTCCCGCAAGCATTTTTTTCTCAGGAAATGGTTGTGATTCCTGAGAACTGAGGAGCCTTGTTGCAATCTTTCCTGTTTCGCCATCCTTTGTATAGACCTTTCCAATCTCAAAAAACTTCAGGGTATCACTGTATTTTGTATTATTTGCAATATCTTCGAGGAGTCTATTTGCCAGAGAGCGACGCATGTGAGTGTAGTCTTCATTGAAGGCATTTTTTATCCCAACAGCATTGTCCATATCTACCATATTGATTCCCTTATCCAGTGCTATGCTCGTAAAAGAGTAATTGTAGGCCTCATTCCATCATCGTCGTGACCAGAATCAGAGTGTGGTATCCATTAGGGATTTTTCAGGATTTTTCTTGTTAATAAAAAGATTCGCATTAATCGGTGTGAGCGGTATCTGATCATATCAGTAGATTCTGACTACTTCTTCTGCAATATCTTCTTTTATCGAGATATCTTTGCTCGATCTCCATGATGGAACTTGTACCGTGAAGCTGGTGTCACTTGTGGTGATGGTGAATCAGAGACGAGTGA
>JAYRRZ010000116.1:0-1017 GCA_041909865.1 Candidatus Altimarinota bacterium
AGAGCGTGTTAAATAACCAATTCTTTGAAAATCAACAAGTTAGCATATAGGGCGTTTTCATTCTTGCTATTCTTTTCATATTTGGCTGTATAACGGGGACCACTTCTCACCCTTTCTCCACGGTTGAGGCACAGGGCATAGTTGCTTTAACATAATCCTTGCCATGGAAATATAAATCATATTCTCACTTGATTCAATGGTTCTCTCATAATCTCTTGTCATCCGTCTTTGTCTTGTAATCCATGCGAAAGTTCTCTCCACCACCCATCGCTTGCGAGATACCTTGAACCCAGATTCCTTCTTTGTAACTTCAACTTCGATGCCGAATGTCTTTTTGACATACTCTATAAATGGACGTTGATAACCGAGATCAGCAAATAGTACCGATATCAAAGCGAATCGCATAAATACACTGAGTACTAACTCAGGTGCCATTTTAGTATCTGCTTCATTGGCAGCATGAACCTTTGCGCCAAGTATGTAACCCATTGTTTCTGTTACGATGTGTCGCTTTCTACCCTTGACTTTTTTGTTGCCATCGAATCCGCTGCACGCCTCTCCTGACTCCGAAGAACCTTTTATGCTCTGACTATCAATGCAAGCGATTGTTGGATTTTCTGGATCGCGTCCAACGACTTCTCTACACTTTTCTACCAATTCTCTATTCGAACCCTCCCAGGTGCCATTCTTCTGCCATTTTCTATAATGATAATAAACAATAAACCATTTAGGAAAATCATGCGGCAGGCTTCTAAACTGACATCCAGTCTTGTTGCAATAAAATATCGCATTAATAACTTCCCTGGTATCAACTGTGCGAGGTCGCCCCCAACCAAGATGATGACGCTTCTCAAAGAATGGTTTTAAGATGTCCCACTGCTCATTCGTTATGTCCGAGTCGTATCCAAGTCTTGTCATTTTCCCGTAAATTTATGAATAAAAGTTTAATATTAGCAAAAAATCATTTATTTGGAAAAATCAAGTTAAATCAATGAGTTAGGTTATTTAACACGCTCT
>JAYRRZ010000117.1:0-4407 GCA_041909865.1 Candidatus Altimarinota bacterium
CAATCACAGCAAGTGGGCAGGTGAATCAAGAAAAACTGATGAACCTCTTCAGTCAATATCTTGGTCAGAGCTGGTTCGCGCTCTTTGAGATCAATGATACTCCCGTAGACACCACTCCTGCAACCACCTCTGCACCTATAGACCCTGCGGCTACTGGCACTACGAGCTCTGGGATTACCACTGGAACTGGTAAATAATAATCATCTCAATAAAATCCTCCCGAGTTACTTGGGAGGATTTATTATAACTCTTTCACCGCCTCCCGAAACTGATTGGCACGATCGAGATAGTCGCGGAACAGACCAAATGAAGCACAACCAGGAGAAATCATGAGGACATCTCCAGTAGTTCACTGCTCATAGAGCCATCGCACGGCCTCATCGAGAGAATCCGTAGCAAGATGAGGGATACCTCAATCCTCAGCAATCTGGAGAAACTGGTGCTTGGTTGCACCGATAGCCACCAATGCTTTTACTCGTTGTTGAAAGTATGGAGCAAGATGAGTGAAGGAATCACCCTTATCCGAACCCCCGACAATAAGAAGAAGATTCTTGATTCCGCATTCTTGATTCCGCATTCTTGATTCTGGAAGGAATGATCATAGTGCCGCTTCAAGACTCTGACTCGAAGTTGACTTGGAGTCTTCAACAAAAATAATACCGTTCTTCTCTCCGATTTTCTCAAGCCTATGAGAAAGTCACGTAATCTGGCTGAAATATTGCTTCATTCGTTTGGAGCAAATTCCCATTGTATTGGCAAGAATCCCAACTGAGAGCAGATTCATGGCATTATGAAAGCCCGTAAAATTGGTTTCCGAAAGAAGATACTTCTTCCGTCAGAAAATGATGATATTCTCACCATTTGTATAATCTTTGAATCATCCGTTATCTGAAATCTTCTTCAGGCTTCATGCTTCATGCTTCAAGCCTGCAAATAACCGCACATTTTCTGGGAGCACTGTATGTAATCACTCAGCACTTACGAACTCAAGTACTTCCTGATTGATGATAGAGGTTCTCATCGTATGATGAACAAGGTTCATTTTAGCATCTAGGTATTCCTGGAGATCATGATGCCAATTGAGATGATCGGACTTGAGATTGGTAAAAATCGTATAATCAGATTGAAAAGTTTTGATAGCATGTGTCATAAAACTCGATACCTCAAGGACAATAATTCATCGATTTTCTTGTTTCTCAAGAATTTCGAGAACCGTAGCAGAAAATGGGATATCAAAATTTCCTGAAAGATAGATGTATTTCTTGCCAAAAAATTCCTTTTGGAGTATATTATAAACAATCCAGGAAGTAGTGGATTTCCCATCAGTTCCAGTGATAGAGACAATTTGGAATCTTTTTGGGAGGAATTGATAGGCAAAATCAAGTTCTGCAAGAACTTTCCCAGTCTGGTAAACAGGATGAGTTCCAGGAATCCCCGGCGATGGAATGATGACATCATATTTCGAGAAATCTGTCACATTATCCGTATCGTCAAGCATTTCATAGTCAATTCCCTGTTTTTCACAAAGATTTGCCACTGCTTGACCAACTTTATTTTTTCAGTAGATACAGTACATGATGTTCAGTATACAAAAAAAACAAAAAATACAAATACGTTATAAGGCCGAAGGTATTCATACTCGTGAAATGCTTGGACTCAGAAAATGACTCAATAAACCAGGTACAATACAGACAATTATACGCTCAACCACAGAACAAATCAATCAAATAACTTCACTTACCTCATGACAAGAAACACGAGATTGTATCGAAAAATATTTTCCTTCGAATAGCTCAGATGAATCAACCCAACAACTCTCAGCGCTCTTGAAGAAATTTCCTCATATTTTCCATGATCTTATCCGAGTTGTGAGCAAATATCGAGCCTTTAATGAGAGAAACTGGCATGTATCAGAAGAACATGAATCCGATGTTGGAGAAGTATTTCTTTTTGAAAAAAGGCCACAGGATATATGAACGAAGATACCTGGTTTTATCAAAATAATTTGTAAAAACTCCAACTTTGTTGAGTTTACCCATAAACAACACTCCCTGCTTGATGTTGGGTACTTCTGATTTTCCAAAATTCATGCAAAAGATAGAAAAACTCTTATCAGAAATCTGATTGAAACCAGTCTTGTAGAAAATATCCCTCCTCAATCGAGAAGAAATCCAAAACATTTCTGACTTATCCGTGAGAAAATCTGCAGATATATTAGCACCATCTACGGAATAAACACACGAGACTTTGAGGGCATCAATGATATTGAAGCTCTTGTAGATAGAATCAATAAGTGACTCGGGAATCCCAGTGCAAAAACACAGAAACTCTCATGGAAGGTACTACAAGGATTTTACTCTTGGTGAGCTATCGAGGAAATTGAGGAACTTGACGTGAAGTATAGGAAACCGGAATTTCAAGAAGCTATTCAGGGAAAAATTCAGACAGTCTTCTGAAATATTTCCAATATTACATCTGAGGAAGTGGATGGCACCACTGTCAATCATGGCTCTATCACCTATAAAGGAAACACAATAGATATCTCATGGAGAATAAAATCCATAGAAAGTATCCTCATGAAAAACTGGGAAGATGAAGATTATGGATATATATCATCCTTACGTGACAAGCTCGGACTATCTCTCACATTCCCTGACGATATGTCAGACGATGATATCTCCGAGCTCATGAGGACGGGCTCTACTCTTCTCGCAGACCGTGGATATATCCTCAAAAATAAATGACTACTTCCAGATGATGTTCTCACACAAATCAACTATGAGTCATGAAAAACTCCACTCTTTACAAGTACAAAACCTTGAGGTGATCCAAAAATGCAGAATGCAAGCCAGAGTGGATTCTCAGGAATTGAAATATGACATAGCAAGGTAGCTATCGGGACAGAGATCCAATACAGCAAAAAATCTGCCATGGAATGGAAAAAGAGAGAAAACGCTATCTTCAAATTCCGCGCCCTTTTTGACAGTCTCTTGCGAGGAGAGTATGTCGATACACCCCTCTCAATCTATACATCCATAAAACAGCGAATTGCTGAACCATCAATACAAAACCTAGTAGATCCTGACACCAAAGAGAACCTTGGACTTAAAACTCATGGGGATCTCATGAAATACTTGATATACAAAAAGCTATTATTACCGTATTATGGCAGAGCCACTGGGCAAAATGCAATACTATTATCTACCAAGACTCATAAAAACAAAGCGGAAGAAGAATGGGACATTCGACCACTTTGAAATGAATCTAACCAAGACATTTATAACAACTTCATGACTTATATCAACTGACTCAAGTAACCCTTTCGTCTCATCCACGCTCTAAACTTCTTTGCAGACTCAACCCCTGGATCAATAATGACAGGGGTTTTTGTTTTATGAACTTCGCCCCACATCTTCTCGATGGCATCAAGTACGAGTGGGTAGTGTGTACAGCCGAGTACAAGTGACTCAATATCTGGAGAAAAGTCAGAGAGATACTCGAAAAGAAACGCATGGATTTCATCTCATTGAATAATTCCCTGCTCAATAAGAGGTACAAGACCTGGTGCCGCAATCTCCTCAATATGTATCGTATTATCTGTGATATGAACTCGCTCTTTGTATCATCGGATTCGTACCGTAGCTTCTGTGGCCAAGACTCACACCTTCTTGTGTCAGAGCTCGAGGATTTTCTCTGATCCTGGTATCATCACTCCGAGAATATGCTTTCCGATAAATACTTCCTGCTGGAGCCATCGAAGTGCATGAACACTCGCAGTATTACAAGCAATAATCACCACATCCACTCACTGATCAAAGAGTCGGGTGACCCCATTTTTTGTGAATTCTTTGATCTGTTCATCGGTTTTATTACCATATGGAGCATTGAGTTGATCCATCTCGATAATCATGGAAATATCTGGAAACTCCTTCTGGAATGCTTCCATCACCACTCTGCCACCAAGTCATGAATCAAAAAATCAAACTATCATATCAATCTACCGTAAGGCTCATTCACGTACAATAATATATCTGGAAACCCCTTCAATAATACATGTTGGTCTTTTACCATTTGTATAAGATTTTAGTTGAGAGACAGGATGTTTTTTTGGTTTGGGTACGGCTCGGACCGTATATTTTGGTCATAACAAGGATTTCATAGTTGAGAGATTTGACATGTACTGACACTCTGGAATATCCCTAGTGTTATTGAGTAATATCTGTGTTACCTTTTCTCAAACAGCTTCATACCTCTGACGCCATATTAGAAGCTCATTTTTTCTTTCTAGTACTCAGTAGTCCAGTATCTGGAATGGCATAAAAAAATCAGGTTATTCGCCTGATTTTACAAGAAATATATCTTTTATCAACTATTTATTGAGTCCAACGAACAACTCTGTATTTTTCC
>JAYRRZ010000118.1:0-6582 GCA_041909865.1 Candidatus Altimarinota bacterium
AATGGCTTGCTTCTCTTGTCTGACCAACAGGTGCGCCTGGTACAAATGGTACAAATGGTACCAATGGGGTAGAGGGACAAGATGGTGCGCCTGGTGCTGATGGAGCTCAGGGACCTGCTGGACCAACTGGACCTGCTGGACCTGCCGGAGCCAATGGACTTAGCGCCTTTGAGCTCGCTGTAGGTGAGGGATTTGTATGAAATATCACCCAATGGCTTGCTTCTCTTGTCTGACCAACAGGTGCGCCTGGTACAAATGGTACAAATGGTACCAATGGGGTAGATGGAAAAGATGGTGCGCCTGGTGCTGACGGAGCTCAGGGACCTGTTGGACCACAGGGGCCTGCTGGACCTACTGGACCTGTTGGACCACAGGGGCCTGCCGGAGCCACTGGTCCTCAGGGTCCAGCTGGAACCAATGGTACGAATGGTACCAATGGAACCAATGGCGTAAGCGGATGGGAGAGAGTTGTCGGTACCGCTTCAACAGATAATGAGAGTGCAAAAACTGTCACCGCAGCTTGCCCTGCAGGAAAAAAAGTTGTTGGTGGTGGGTACCTCACTTCAAATGTGAGTAATGCTGCTGAAATAGTTATCACTGCAAGCTATCCGAGCAATGATACGACTTGGACAGCTCAAGGAAATATTGATTTTAGTAGTGGTGGTCCTGGTGGTTCGAGCTTCTCATTGCAAGCCTACGCAATCTGTGCAACAGTAGATTAATATATATATATCTTCACCATGATCGAAATAAAACCTCCCAAATGGGAGGTTTTATAGACTCATGTCGATACTCTTGGTAGATTGTGTGCATCCGTCTATCATTTTTATCTGAGGAATATTTGCACATAAAAAACTAGGAACTCCTAGTTTTTATTACGGAGTTTCTGGGCTACACGACAAGAAGAATCGTAATACAATCTCTGATTAAAATTATTGGATAGAATTCGATTTTCATTATAATTTTTACATACAAAAAGGTGCCCGCACAGAAATCTTACAAACTCCTCGAAATATTATCCGAAAACTCAGCACGAATATATGCATCCGATAGTCTCAAACATCTGGAAACTTAAAACTATGAGAGTCCTCTTGAGTCTCATCTTCTCTATGCCAATCATGGTGCTTTTTTGGCAAGAACATGGGCTCACAATGACACAAATCATGCTCCTCCAGTCAATATTTTCAATCGCTATAGTGATTCTCGAAGTTCCAACTGGATATTTTGCAGATCGTATGACTCGGAGAACCAGTCTCATATGTACTGGATGATTTATCGCTCTTGGATATCTCATCTATGGTCTCTCTACATGATTCTTGGGTTTTATGATAGCCGAGATAACTCTCGCTCTCGGATTATCATTTCTCTCAGGGGCTGATAGTGCTCTCCTCTATGAAACGCTTCTTACCCTCTGAAGAGAAAAAGAACATACCAAAATCTATGGAGAATATGAATTCTTGATGTATCTATGATTTGCTGGTTCACAGATATTGGGATCTGTCGCTGCCTCTTTTATGGAGTATAATACCATCATTCTCCTCTCTGTTCCATTTCTGTTTATCGCTTTTCTTCTCTCTTTCTCACTCATTGAACCTCCTAGAAAGTATGAAGATCACACCCATCATGCTTCATCGTTAGAGTCACTCAAGTTACTTGCTCGCGAACATTTTCATCCATCAGGACCTATCCTCACTATTGTAGTATTTTGAGGTCTTATCTATGGGCTCACACAATCTATTGTCTGGTTATATACACCATATTTTGTGTCAGCGCAAATTCCTATAGAGTTTTTTGGGGTCATCTTTGCTTCATTCCAGATTGTTGCAGCCTACTCGAGTAAACATGCTCACGCAATAGAAAAATGGTTGTGATGAAAACATATGTTTCTTGTTTCAAGCTGTATCCTCATGGTAAGCTATATATGTATGGCTCTATTTCCTTATGCATTTGGTTTTGTGTTCTGATATCTTCAACAATTCATACGTGGCTTCCAGAAACCGATACTTGCAACAAAAATCAATGAACTTGCACCATCAAAATATCGTGCTACCCTTCTCTCAGTACAGTGACTTTCTGGAAGGTTACTGTATGCTCTTTTTATCCCTGGTCTTGGTTTTGTCGTTGATGCTTTCTGATGATCAGCAGGTCTATGGGCACTTGCTCTAGGAAGCTTTTGTATAGGATTATACTTCTTCTTTTCAAAAAGAGATTTGTAAAATAAGACCAGGGATTCCTGGTCTTTTCTTTCTATTGTATCGCCTTTTCCATAAGCTCTGGCATCGGTTCTGCAACTGGAGTATCGGTCATCGGTACGAACTGGGCGAACTCTGAAAACATATGAATGAGCCTAGACTCTGTGAATTCCTCGATGAATACACAACTCGCATACCACACACGATGCTCCGATATACAATCAAGAACTCAATATAGGGATGAAGGAACAATATATGAACCGATAAAAAAATCTCACGAAATGTGAGATTTGGAATAATTATTCTGGAGTTACAAATGATTGAAGCTGAGCAAGGGCATTTTTCCCAGATTGGGAACAAAATACTAGATAGTATGCAAGAGAATTTATGTCATCTTCAGTTTTTATATCTACCGTACTATCATCTTCAAGCCGAAATTTTCCTCAAATATACACTTTTCCATCAAAAACACTTTCGAATGCATGATTTACCTTTTTCAGTGCTCAAAATATTCATCATAATTCTATATCATTAACATAACGTCATAATACCGATAAATTGACTCATATTAAACGTATCCATGCTTTATGATTTCGTAATGCAAAGAATGTTGGAATCTGCCACATATTTTCAGCAATCGAATTATCAGGTAAATCTCCCTGTTCTAATATTATACCAACAACACCCACCATTAAGGTAACTACTTCAGAAGATTTGCTAAAATCCCATTCACTAGAAACACGAGCCGGTAACTCAGATTTATCGACACCAGAAAATTCTGGAAGCTTTCCCAACTGATCGTATATATCCATATCTAGAAATTAAATTTCATTGCTATTATATATCTCTATATCGTATGTCAAGACTTTTTTATAAAATATTGTGGAGTATAGAATCATGGTTTTGATTCTCTCATTTTCTCTCTACTGTATCGCTTTTTCCATCAGCGCTGGCATCGGTTCTGCAACTGGCGTATCGGTCATCGGTACGAACTGGGCGAACTCTGCTACGAGTGGGATGATGACAGAATCCTGGAGATAGGATTCCTCTGGCTTGTTCAGTACTGGGAAGACATACGCTGGCACATAGTACTCATCGGATTTTCCATTTTTCCACTCGCCATAGACGTGGACATACTGGAAGGTTGGTTCACCGAGTGATATCTGGACTGTCTTCTGTTCACCATACGGCTTGGTCTCATATCGTCCGCCATACCTGAGTATTTGGCGAAGAGTATCCTCTGTTGTTTGGGTGGTATATACTGAACTTGAGAGATTTTGTTTCTCAAGTCCATACATGCTCACTACTCTCTTGGTGCGGATATCGAGTGACAGCGTGAGTCACTTGTAGCCTCCGGATTCTTCATAGAGACTCTTTCCTTCGAGCAAGATTGGATAGGTGATAGTATATTGTTCTGGAATAGTTGTCTCTGCCCCATTAACGAGAGCACGAGCATACATAATTCTCCAGGAACTGTCGATTTTTGGCGTTCCATAGAGTGACCTATCAATACCGTACTTCAGGAGGAATTCGTCGCCGATTCGTATGATATCTTCATCCGATGGAACATCATCTTTGGTGAGTTTTGCTGGCTGTTCACATCCATTGGTATCACACTTGGACTGTGGCCAACGAGCCCAATTCTGATAAAAACTCACGTTCCCATTCTGAAAATCAATATTCACTGAGTATCAGAAATCTCTCTCCTCAACAAAAGAAAGATTGGAGAAACTCTTGTTCTCAAACGAAGCAAGATTGAGTCCATCAAGTGCTAATCCATCGAGAAATCACGCCGTCTCAGTAGAAGTAAATGGAAGCGTATTTCTCTTGTAGACAACGAGGTCTCCAGAATATACTGGGAAGCTACCCGTATATGTATATTGATAATATGGATAATCCTCCCTATACGGCATGGAATCTGTCGTCATCATCTTCGCGTCTTGTGCTACTCAGCCAACAGCACCACGATCCTGAGAGGAAACTGATGACATCGCCTCTGGACGACCAAGTTGACTCACGGTATTAGCAGAAAGAGGGATGGTATCCCCATATGCATTGTTCGCAAGTTTCAGGATATTTGGTGCAAATGAGAGCCTCTGTGTCGTGTGTGCCACTGTCATGATTGATTTATCAGATCATGTTGGAACGAGAGTCTGGAAAGCAAATCCTCAGAGAAGTGTGTATCCAGCAAACGCGGCAAAAGCAGTGGTCGAGAGTCCAGCAAATATCCATCCCAAATTCCACTCCGTTCGTCATTGCGAGTACACGCCCCTTTGCGAAGCATCGGAAGTACCCTTGGGGTGAAGCAATCCAGGTTTCTGTTGGAGTTCGAGCAAGAGTTTCGCACGAAGTTCCTTTTTGAAGGCTTCATTGATGATGATATTCGGACGATTTTTCTGCATACTTTCGATAATATGGAGAATCTGTTGTTCTTTTTCTCGAAGGGATGGTTCGAGTGTATAGAGCTCTTCGAGTATGGACTGGATGTTTGCTTGCATAGGATAAATAGGTTAGATAAATGTATTATTTGTTTTCCTGAATCGCCATTTCACTCGCGATAACAGAAACTGATTCTCCTTCGGAGAGTGGCAGTAGGCGAGAAAGAAGAAATAAGAAGATAAAAATATATGAGATATTGGCACTAATTTTTGCGAGACTCCGTGAGACAATCTGCTTCGCATTAGCCACACTCTCTCCAGTAATAGAGCTGATTTCCTCATAGGAAAGATCATCCCAGATTCTCATCGAGAGAATCATCTGGTCTCGCTCCGAGAGAGTTTTCATAAAAGCTAGAACCTCTTCAAGTTTTGTTGTATTATCGATATCACTCGCATGGTATTTCTCATATCCTGGCTCATGGAGCATGTCTTCGAGCGAATCAGTTGATTTTTGCCCACGAAGAGTATCGATGAGAGTGGTATAGGCTATCCGAAGAATCCAGGAGAAAAATTCTCATTCCGATGTGGCTCTAAGTGTGTCAATCTTGATGAGTACCTTCATATAAATATTCGAAATGATATCTTCTGTCAGATGAGTATCGAGTGTCCGATGATAGACAAATCGGTATACCGAATCATAGGAGGCATCATAAATATCAGAAAATGCGGCCTGATTCCCTGCGCGGAATCGACTGAGAGATTCGAGGATCATAGGAGAAAATTACCGGTAAAAAAAAGACTTCCTAAAAACAAAGACTATTATAGAGAAAATTGGTGACAAAAAAACAAGAAATATTTCTTTATAGAAAAAAGTATGATACAAAAAGTATATTTTATGGAAACACGGAAAAATACTGGAAATTTCCAGAAAAGAGAAATTCGAGGAAAATAATATTCGTGGAAAGGAACTTACTGATATATACGTGACTGAGAAACAAATTTTTCTGATAATAAAATTCGGAGTTTTTGGTATTTCCTTAGTACGTCAGATTGATTCCAAAACTCGCAGTTCCCATATAATCCCCTGCCCATTTATCAGCATTCGCGAGAACCCCATACTGTATCCGATAGGTGTAGACATTTTTCTCACCATTTGGATTGATACTCGATGCTTGTGTTGCTATGGTTACGCTCGGATTCATCGAAGAAAGGGTATCACTATATCCCCCACTATACACCTCATAACCATACCCTCAGGTTCCTGTCCAATGCTCTATCAATCACCCAGCATAGCCAAGAGTGGTTCCAGAAAGTGTAAGATTGAATCCTGCACCAACCGTCCGAACGGTAATAATTATCTCATCTGGATTGGAGGTTTTTTTGATTCCGGTAGCAATATCGCCAATATCCAACTCTGGTTGATTGATATTCCATTCAACTCCATCGATATAAAAATCTCGAGTGAATGTGCTAATGTTTCATTGTAGATCTGCCACCGTTGTGATAGAACGATACTTTCCGTATGGTACTCACTTATATTGAAATATTCCCGTACTTGTCGAAATGCTCGGAGTTCCTGAGAGATACAGAGGTGCTACATTACTTCCCCATAGTGACCCACTCCATCGTTGGAGTGAAACAGAAACATTGGCAACATCTATCCCTGCCCCCGTATCTGTATAGTTCGCTGTAAAGGAGAAATTCCCAATTGGTAACAGTGCTCACGATGCTATCGAAACACCTGAAATTACTGGTGGTGTCGTATCAGGAACAAAGAGTCCAATCCAAGAAAAGTATGGTACCGCTCTTCCTGAAAGGGTAGTAAAAGCACCTCAAACAACGAGATTCCCATAAATATCTCGCTCAAGTGAATATACCGTACTACTCGCATTGGGATTGAAGGTGGTATCAAGAGCTCAGGTACTGGAGACTCTGGCAATACGGTTTCTCGCGATTCATCAGACAGTAGTGAATTGCCCTCAGAGAATAACATCTCCGGAAGACTGGATAGA